>DATIGG010000459.1:0-2917 GCA_035454825.1 Thermodesulfobacteriota bacterium
AGTCTCCCCTCCGAAACCTTGAAATGCGGACTATTTGAGGGGAAGCAACCATCGGATGCTGCTGAAATGGGCCGTTTTAAGGACATTTACCCCATGGCTCATCGCTTAAATGTGCCGCTTCAAGTTTTCTCCGGAGAGACCACCCTGTCCCTGCGGATAGACCTGGGACCGCAATCTGAGGGAATACTGAGACTCTGAACTTATCCTTGCCTTTTTGAATTGTGCATAATAAATTCTTTGAGCTTTAGGTTAAAATCGTCAGGAGATTCGAGCATCACCATGTGGCCAGCATTGGGAAGGATCTCCAGTCTGGAAGTCCTGATGTGTTGATGGAGAAACTCCGAATACGTTACGGGTGTTAATTGGTCCTCCTCCCCGCAGATGATCTGAGTTGGAAGGCCAATCTTCTCCACCTCTCTCATGAGGTCAAATCGGTCACAGGCCAGGAAGTCCCCATAGAGGGTCTTTGGCGGACATTTCTTCAAATGTTCAATGCCTCCCTCGATTAACTCGGGAGAGGCTTTTCGAGAGAAGGCATACCGGATAATCTTTCGTACTGTCTCTTCAAAGTTGTTTTCTATTCCCCTCAATACCTCAGGCAAGACCCTCAGCCGCGCCCCTGTCCCTACTAACACGATTCCCTTGATTGCCTCCGGCCGGGTTAGAGCCAGGGTCTGGACGATCGCCCCGCCCATGGAATGGCCGACCAGATAGAGCTCTTGGAGATTCAATGCCTTTAGGAAACCATCGATGTGGCCCGCATAACGCTCGATCTCTTCCTCTCCATCACCTCCTGAGTCCCCATGACCGGGAAGATCGATGATCATGGGATCGAATTCCTTTTCAAAAAAGCCTTTTTGAAAAATCCATGAGAGCTGGTTTCCTCCTGCACCGTGAATGAAAAGAACCGTCTCCCTCTTTTTTGAGATCTCCCTTCTTCTGGCCCAGTAACTTATACTCCTTTCTCCAATCCTAAAAATGGGCATTAGCCCCTCCCCTTAAGTGAATCGAAATAGGAATAGACGTTGTCAAATAAGGCTTTCTTTTCCTTGACCTTCAGTAGTGCGGATCGAAAGGAGGCACTATTTTGAAGCCCTTTGGTATACCATAGAATATGCCTTCGAACCTCTTTCAATGCTTCCTGATCACCATAATAACTTTGAAGCAGCACATAGTGCCTTTCAATAACCCTTTTCCTCTCTTCTAAGGAAGGAAAGATGGTCATTCCTTCTTCGATCGGCCATCGATTATTAAGAGCGAAGATCCAGGGATTTCCAAGGGCTCCCTTTCCAATCATCACCCCATCGCATCCAGTCTCTTCAAACATCCTCTTCACCAAGGTGGGTGTAGTCACGTCGCCATTCCCGAGGACCGGAATGTGAATAGCCCTCTTGACCTGGCCAATGATTCTCCAGTCAGCCTGGCCATGAAACCATTGATCCCTCGTCCTCGGGTGAACCGTGACCGCATCCACCCCGCAGTCCTCAGCGAGCTTAGAGATTTCTGATGCATTAATCTGGTCACCATCCCATCCGGAACGGATCTTGATGGTGAGGGGGCATCGAATTCTCTTTCTAACCTCTCTTAGGATACTCTCAATCTTTGCAGGAAACCGCAACAGATCAGCGCCTGCTCCTGTATCGGTTACCTTCTTGGATGGGCACCCCATGTTGATGTCAATCGCATCCGCTCCAGATGCCTCAGCCATTTCAGCTGCCTGGGCTAAGGATTCCGGATTTGAGCCAGAGAGTTGAACGGAAATCGGATGCTCGTCCTCCCCCATTTTTAACAATGGTTTCCCCTTCCGGATCAATCCCTCCGCGCTCACCATCTCCGTAAAAACCATGCTGCAGCCGAACTCTCTTGCCAGTTTACGGAAAGGATAATCGGTAATTCCGGATAAGGGTGCAAGGAAAAGGGGAGGGTCTAACTGTAACTTTCCAAGTCTCATCATCGAAAGGCTAAATGGAACGTCATTAATCACAAGAGTACACGTCATTCCCGCCCCGTATCAAGTACGGGGTAAAACTCCTGCGGGAATGCAGAAAAATACTGGATTCCCCCGTATCAAGTACGGGGCAGGCTCAGTCAAGCCCGGAATGACAACCTGTTCAAGACTTATGTCGTCATGTCTAAATCGCTTTGTCTTATTCCTTTTTTGTCGCCTTGACCCAGTGCCTCTTTATTGATTCAATGGCATCATCCACGCGGAGAGGGTCTCCGAAATCGATCCCTTCCTTTCTTAATCCCCTAAAGAGCTTGGTCAGAGTGGGCTCATCTAAATTGTAGCGTTCGAGATCACGAAACTTTCCAAAGATCTCTTCGGGTGTTCCCCTCTCACTCAGGTCCCCATGACCATGCATGAGATAAAGAATGTCTGTGATTTCGGATACCAGATCGACTTCATGGAGCGTCATGATCAGGGTGATTCCCCTCTCCCGGTTCAGTTCATTCAGCGTTTCGATAAGATCTCCTCTGGATTTGGGATCGAGCCCGGTAAAGGGTTCATCGAGAATAAGAAGGTCGGGTGCCATGACTAAGGCCCCTGCCAGGGCCACTTTTTTCTTCTCCCCGCCTGAGAGGTAATGAACGATTTTCCCCTGGAGGGATTCGATATTCAGCCGCTCGATCACATCTTTTGCCATGGCCTCTGCCCTGCCTTTTGGGATACCGTAGTTCAAGGGGGCAAAGAGAATGTCATCGTAAACCGTCGGACCCAGGATCTGCTCGTCAATATCCTGCATCACCACACCGATCCTCTCTCTGATCTTTGAGTACTCCTTGACAGGGTCCAGGCCAAAGACCCTGACGCTTCCCTCTTTTGGCATCAGAATTCCAAGAAGATGTTTGATGAGTGTGGTCTTCCCGCAACCGTTGGCGCCCAAGATACCCACCCTCTCTCCACGGTTCACGATGA
>DATIGG010000460.1:0-23495 GCA_035454825.1 Thermodesulfobacteriota bacterium
GATCGGAGGGCAGCGCCGGCAGGTCCGGGTGACGCTCGACACCTCCAAAATGGCTGCCCGCCATGTGTCTCCTGCAGTTATTATTCCCGTTCTTCAAAGGGAAAACCAACAGCTTCAGTCAGGAAGTTTTTCCAGTGGAAACCGCGAGTACCTCGTCGATACCGGGGGGTTCCTGCACACGGCTGAGGAGGTGGGGAGCGTTGTCGTAGGCGTATTCAACCAACGGCCTGTCTTTCTTCGTGACATCGCAAGAATAGAAGACGGCCCTGAAGAAGCGAGCGATTACGTGCTGATGGGTAGAGGGCCTGCTTCCCATGAGAAAGGTTTCGATACAGCATTCTTACACTCCTCCGCCTTACCAGCGGTTACGCTCACGGTTGCCAAGCGGAAAGGGACGAACGCGATCCAGATCGCAGAGAAGGTCATTGAGAAGGTCAATCGCTTGAAAGGGAGCCTGATCCCGGGTGACGTGCACGTGACGGTGACACGAAACTATGGAGAGACCGCCGCTGAAAAATCGAACGAATTGCTCCTTCACATGATGATCGCCATCGTCTCCGTCTCGATCCTGATCATGCTGACCCTGGGGCTCCGGGAATCAGGCATTGTCGCCATTGCCATTCCAGTCACCCTTGCCCTTACCCTTGCCCTGCTCTATCTTTATGGCTATACACTGAACCGCGTTACCTTGTTTGCGTTGATCTTCTCGATCGGTATCCTGGTCGATGACGCCATCGTGGTCGTCGAAAACATTGTCCGCCACTATCACCTGCCTGAAAACCATGGACGCTCAATTCCGGATGTGGCGGTGGAGGCTGTTGATGAAGTTGGGAACCCGACCATCCTGGCTACTTTCGCGGTCATTGCCGCCATCATTCCCATGGCCTTTGTCCGGGGATTGATGGGCCCGTACATGCGGCCCATTCCAGTGGGAGCCTCAGCAGCCATGGTCTTCTCATTGATCGTGGCCTTCATTGTAACACCGTGGGCCAGCCTTCGCTTGCTCAAGAGAGAGAAGGAAGCAGGCCATGGAACCGAGGGCTGGAGCACCAGGCTTTATCGCCGAGCCATGACGCCGCTCATCCATTCCCCCTTCTGGCGCTATGGGTTTCTGGTGCTCGTTGTCGTTCTGCTTTTGGCCTCTTTTTCCCTCTTTGCGTTCAAGGCGGTCCGTGTAAAGATGCTGCCCTTTGACAATAAGAGCGAATTTCAGATTGTCATCGATATGCCTGAGGGGTCAACGCTCGAGGAAACCGCAGCCATCACCCGGGAGATTGGCGACTATGTTCATGCCGTGCCTGAGGTCATCCATTACCAGATGTATGCGGGTACAGCTTCCCCTTATAATTTCAACGGTCTCGTCCGCCACTACTTTCTCAGGAGAGGCGCCAACGTTGCCGACATTCAAGTCAACCTGAAGCCCAAAGGTGAACGGAAGGCTCAGAGCCATGATATTGCAAAGCGGGTTCGACCCAAAATTCAGGAGATTGCCCGCAAGTACCAGGCTCGGGTAAAGGTTTCTGAAGTCCCTCCAGGCCCCCCTGTCCTTCAGACCCTTGTGGCTGAAGTCTATGGACCAAACTACCAACGCCAGATGGAGATCGCCCGGCAGGTCCGGGATGTCTTTGATAAGACGGATGGCGTGGTCGACGTCGATTGGTACGTTGAGGATGACCAGATAAAATATCGTTTCGCAGTAGACAAGGAAAAAGCCTCCTTAAATGGTGTGTCCGCTGAGCAGGTGGCTACCACGCTGAGAATTGCTGTTGAAGGCATGGGGGTGGGGTTGATCCATCAACCGGCCGAAAAGGAGGATGTTCCCATCTTTCTCAGGCTCTCACAAGAAGAGCGGTCGAGCCTCAATGATCTGAAACGGATCAAGGTCATGGGTCAACAGGGGAATCTCGTTCCTCTCGGAGAATTGATCCATGTGGAGCAGACGATTGCTGATAAAAGCATCTATCATAAAAACCTCATGCCTGTTGTTTACGTGACCGGAGATGTGGCGGGGCAGGAGGAGAGCCCTCTCTATGCCATCATGAAGATCGACCGGGTCCTCGATCAACTGAAGCTTTCAGAGGGTTATCGGCTTGAAAGGTACGTCTCTCACCAACCGTTTACTACCCAAAAATATGCCATGAAATGGAACGGCGAATGGCATATCTCCTATGAAGTCTTTCGGGACCTTGGTCTGGCCTTTGCCGCTGTTTTGGTCCTGATCTATATTCTGGTCGTCGGCTGGTTCCAATCCTTTAAGACGCCTATCACCATCATGGCGGCCATTCCGTTCTCCCTGGTGGGAATACTGCCTGCCCATGCGCTCATGGGCGCTTTCTTTACCGCCACCTCAATGATCGGTTTTATCGCGGGCGCGGGGATCGTTGTGAGAAATTCAATCATCCTCGTGGATTTCATCGAACTCAGGCTCAAGCAGGGGATGCCCCTTGCCGATGCCGTGGTGGACGCAGGCGCGGTCCGTTTCCGCCCGATGATGCTGACGGCGGCGGCGGTTATCGTTGGATCATCTGTGATCCTCTTTGATCCAATCTTCCAGGGGCTTGCCCTTTCTCTCATGGCCGGGGAAGTGGCTTCCCTCCTGCTTTCGCGTATGACCGTCCCCATCCTCTTTTACCTGAGTGAACGAAGGAAGTATCAACCCAAAACTTAACAAAGGAGGCTTTTATGAAACGAATGAACCATGTTGACATGGATAAGGTCATCGCATTTGGAGAAGAGATCAAAAAGAATCCTTTAAACGCCAGAAAAACTCAGGTGCTGGAGGGGGAATGGATCATCAAAGAGGGGCAGGTGCAATTTCGTTCCCCAATCCAGTTCGAGGGAGGAAAGGCGACCTTTGAAGCGGATAATCCGACCTTCATGGGTGGCGGCGGAACCCTGCCAGGACCTATGCATTATTGCTTCTTCGGCCTTGCCTCATGTTATACAGGCGTCTTCGCAACGATAGCAACAATGCTCGGAATCGAATTAAAGCAGGTCAAGACCCGGGTGGAAGCCGACCTCAATTTTTCCAGAATGGTTGGCCTTGGAGATCAGCCTCCCATGGAAGAGGTTCGAGTAAAACTGACGGTTGTGAGTGATGCACCGCCCGAGAAGATCAGGGAGGCGGAGGAGTTGGCCCAGCAGCGGTGCCCGGTGGTCTATACCATGAGAAATATCGTCAAACTCACTCCGACTCTGGAAATACTCAAGGAGTCATAGGGACTGCTCTATCTTAGGGACCATCAACTATTGCCGATTAAGGAGGGTAAACAGGCGTGCGTTATAGTTGAGACATTGACAGAGCTATGAACGTAAAGGATGCTTTCTCTAAACGATCAGGATTGTCAAGACCATTGTGAAGACCAATGGCGGGAAGATATGGATCAACAGCATTTATGGAAAAGGAAGTACTTTTGCGTTTACTCTTCCCAAACACCTCGGAGAAATCAATAAAAACATCTGAGGAAGAGGAGAGGCAGGGAATGAACTTTCTTGGGGGAGTGATTCTGATGTTTGGTGCCCGGATGGTGGCCGATTTGATTACATTATCTTCCGCCACCGCCTCCACCGCCTCCACCTCCTCCACCTCCCCCACCACCACCGCCTCCACCTCCAGATCCACCACCAGAGCCTCCGCCGCCAGGGCCACCACTTCCTGGCCCGCCACTTCCATGTCCGCCTGATGGTCCGCCGCTTCCAGGGCTACCGCTGCCCTTACCCTCCCCATGACCTCCGCTACCCCGACCTCCACCTACCGCGGGGCCAGGGGCCATATCTTCTGCCGTGATTCCCAGACGGGAAGCCATGTCCTGAACAGAACTATTCTGCTGAATCGTGTCAATGGCAACAGTGGCGATTTTCTGATCGGACACCCCCTTCTGTTTTGCGATCAGGATGATCCGGGGGAAATTCCTCTTTTCAGGAGTAAAATAATTCTCCTTTATACCCGCAAAGGCAATTTGTTGAGCCGTAACCGGATTGAATTGGTTCTGTTCGAGGTAAGCAAAGATCTCAACGGCCATTGCCAGGGTAGACAAGGCGGAGGAAGAGAAAGCGTGCTCTAAGAGGATACGCAAATTCTCCCTCGATATGCCGCACGACAGACTTTCTGAGAGGCGGCGAAGATATTCGGGCGGGACCGTCTGTCTTTTTCCCTGTTTTCTGGAGATATCCCTTAGCAGAGACAGGGTG
This sequence comes from Thermodesulfobacteriota bacterium, assembly GCA_035454825.1. Taxonomy (GTDB): domain Bacteria; phylum Desulfobacterota; class BSN033; order BSN033; family UBA1163; genus DATIGG01. Next base: position 4,192 of record DATIGG010000460.1, read on the forward strand.
AAACGGTAATCGTCTAATTTTTTAGTCAATACCTGTTGAATGGCTGTTACAGGAATACGTTTGGCCAGGCCCTCTTCAATTTTGTTGCTGAAGGGCTCTACAGGCATCTCTTCACGCTGGGCCTCCGTCATAATTTGAATGAAACGCACCATCGCTTGAGATTCAACCTGGTTTTCATACCCAAGAGTCAACAGATGGTTCAGGGTCGTGGTAGACACACCTGCTGCCCGGGCTTCTTTAACAGCATCCGCCACGTTGACTTTTATGGTTTGGGCATGAGCATAGCTCTGTAAAAAAGAAAATAGAAACGTCAGGAGAAATAATACTTTCAAAACATTCTTTCTAAGCGGCTTTTTCATTTTTCGTTCTCAATATCATGACTGAATTTTCATTTCCGAAGCCGTCATCCTGGTAGAGGGTTGCCTCAGGGTCCGGAACAACCCTCTGGCCGTTCACTAAGAAGGCATATTCATAACGCCCTTCAGGGAGCCGAACGGTGAGGGACCATATCTTTTTCTCTGGATTGAACTGCATTTCATAACCATTGGGCTTCCATCCATTGAAGGTGCCAACCACTGCAACCTCATGAGCCTCCGGAATGTTTAGGCTAAAAACGACAGGGATATGGGATTCCGCCTGGTTCGGATAAAACCAAAGATCCTTTTGCCTAAAGACCCAGTAGCCAGAAATAACTAAGATTCCAATGAGAACCATCGCTGCAGGAGCCAGTCTCACGGGAGTAAAGGTGAAGGATTTCGGAGATTTCGCCCATAAGGCGACCCGTTGTATCCAGGAAAGTCTCTTAGGCTGAATAGACTGCATCACCGATGCCATTAAATTCGAAGGAGGCTCAAGGTCAGGCATCTTCTGAACCCAATGGGCAATTTGCAGGTCCTTATCAGTCAATTGCTCCATCTGATTGCCAAGGAATTGCCCTTGCTTTCTCTCCTGTTTTGACGTCTTATCCCCTGACCCGGCAGGTTTTGAATCAACTGTCTGCCAGAACGGATCTTTCTGTCTCATGGTCATCCCCCAGAATGATCTCCCTTAATTTCTTGATACCTCGATGAACCCTCATCTTGGCTCCACTGACGGAAAGCTGAAGGGCCGTTGCGATATCTTCCATCGAAAGCCCTTCATGGTAATGAAGAATGACGGCTTCCCGGTAATCCATGGGAAGCTGCTCAAGGGCCTGATAAATGCGCAAGAAGTCGATCTGGGCTAATACCCTTTCCTCGTGCTGAGAAGGATAATCCAGTCCGGAGTTTTTTTCGAAATCTTCGTCGCTCGATTGCTGAAAGGGTTTGCTCCTCTGGACAAAGTTTCTGGCGTGGTTATACCCGATGGTGTATAGCCATGGGAAAAACCTCGCGCCCATTCTAAAATGATCCAGTTTCTCATACGCCTTGATAAAAGTTTCCTGGGCCAAGTCCTTTGCATCCTCATAAGAACCCGTTACGCGGTACATGAGGTTAAAGATGGGCTTTTGATACTGCTGAACCAGAATACTATAAGCATTCACATTGCCGTTCATAATGGCACTGATGACTTGTTGGTCGTCCGACTGATCCATGATTAAGGTTAAAGCTTTCCTTTGAGAACTTAGACTGTACCAATATTATATACACAATCCAGTTGGGTTTGGTCACCATCTATTCAACAACGAGAATTGAATTTTTTGTTCCAAATCCGCTTTCCTCCGTCAAGGCAGCTCCAGGATCCAATTTCGAGATCCGGTCATCAATCAAGAAGAGATAGGGATACCGGCCGGGCGGTAGGGATAACCTTAATGTCCAGGCCTTTTTATCTCTCCTCATACAATGGGATCGGGAGGACCATTGGTTGAAACTACCCGCAATGCACACCTTTTGGGCCTGGTCATCCATATAGGTAAAAAGTATTGGAATTTTCTCGTCATTTTGAGCAACATCCCTTGAAAGGGGAGCACATTGGCATAAAAGGATTAGGACAAAAAAGGAAATCAATAAACGCATGTGAGAGGGTTTCCCCTAAAGTGTCTCAGTTGGGATGCAATTTTAAGGCGATGTTTTTAAAAACGAAATAGGATTTCGGTTAACCCAAAAGGATGACAGTCAATTTTAAGATGCAGAATGCTTTTTGGCAAAGCGTCTTTCCCCACTTTTGAATACCTAAATAAAAACAGCCAGGTTCATCCCGACTGGATAATCCTGGCTGTTGGAGGGAGGGAAGAAGTAAAAGGATCTTAGCGGTTCCGAGCACCACGCCAGAGAGGGCAACCGGTTTCAGTGTCCCTGAGCTGCAGGGTATCACTCTCAATCGTGATTGAAGACGCGGCGTAACGTGTCCCGTCTGAGAAAAGGACAGCATAGGCAACAACCTTGACCAAATCACCAATCTCCGGTCTATCTAAACTGTTGGCCTCCCAATACCCTTCGGGGCCGATTCCATAAATAGTGACCGGACCATTATTTGTGTCGACAACGAGGCCGTCATGGTTTCCTATGCCAATTACGGTGCCTGTAAAGGTCTCAGAAGGTCCACTTAGAACGTTTGAGCATGATTTGGCTTCTCCATAGCCTCTTTTGAAATTTCCCTTGAGGTTCCCGGCATAGGCCGTGAAACTAAACAGAATCAAGATCAGCAATGTTGTAACTGCTAACTTTTTCATTGTGCGTCCTTTCTTTTTAAAGAGTTTAGTTGTTATTTCGTGGTCTTGCGGGAACCGTCCTTTACGCGATCTCTGATACGTGTTTGATCCTTATCCTGGCTCTTTTGCTGATCCCGGGCACGAGTCCGGTCCTGGGTTCCTCTCTGGTAAGTGGTTTTTGTCTGGTCCTTGGACCGGTCCCTGACTTGGTCCGCTGCAAACGCGCTACCGGCTAAGAACATCACTGCCGTTAATCCCAATGCGATCATCGTCTTTCTCATCGGTGTCACCTCCTTTCATTCTGGTTTATGAATGATATACACCGATTGGAAACAATGGGTCACAATCAAAATTATACAAGATTGACTGGAATTTCCCTCTTTAGATTTTTGACTTTTCAAAGCCGAACTGCTAAATAAAGAATGGCGAATTGTTGGCGGAGGCCAATCCTTGAAACTCGGCACGAAACTGACCCTTTACCTTTCCCTCATCATTATCGTTGTCCTTTCGGGGTATGGATATCTCCGAACGCTATCCCGCCGGGATATCCTTGTTAAAAAGATGAAGGGCGAGGTGAGAAGCATAGGCCGTACTTTGAAAGTATCATTCGAGAAGATCTCACTGCCTGGAAACATGGACCACGTTCAAGATCTAATCGAAGCTGTCGATGATTATGAAAGAACATTGGGCGTTATTGTTTACCAGCAGGGTAAAGAGCTTATCTTTCGCTCTCATTCTCTTCGACAAGGAATCGAACCTTTTTTGGATTTGATCAAGACGTCGATCAAAGAGGATCGGTCTCTGGAGGAGTTCGGAACTTACGCGGAGGTCCCTGTCTTTTCTTACAATTTTCCGCTGAAAGACCGACGGGGCAAGAGCATTGGCGGCGTTTCCGTCATTCAGCACACCTCTTTTATGAAAGAAGATTTCGAGAAAGACAAATGGATCATTTTCATCACGATTTTTGTCCTTATCGGTGGGACACTAGCCTTGATCCTTGTTGGCACAAGAAGATGGATTACTCGGCCTATCGCTCGTTTGACGGAAGGCATTAAGAACATGGCCAAAGGCGATCTTGATACGCGGATCGAGTTGAAAAGGGGAGACGAACTCTCTGAACTTGCCCAGGCATTCAATCAGATGGCCGTTGATTTGAAGAAGGCTCATGAGAAGATAATCCAAGAGAGTGAAACGAGGTTAGAGCTGGAAAGAAGCCTCAGGCAATCCGAAAAATTGGCAACCGTTGGTCAATTATCCTCCGGGCTAGCTCACGAGATCGGCACCCCGTTAAATATTATCAGCGGAAGGGCTGAGTTAACCAAAAGAAAGCCGAATGAAAAGGGAGAGGTGCAAAAGAACCAGGAGGTAATCCTCCAACAGACGGAGAGGATTACCAAAATCATCCAGCAGCTCCTCGGATTTGTCAGAAAGAAGAAACCTGAACAGAAGACTCTGAATATCCAGGGGCTTTTGAGAACCACCCTCGATTTTATCGACCACCAGGTACAGAAGAAAGGGGTGGAAGTGGTCATTGACATACCGGTCAATGTGCCTCCGATAATCGGGGATGGAGATCATCTCCAACAGGTTTTCTTAAACCTTTTCTTAAATGCTATCCAGGCCATGCCCGATGGAGGGACTCTGCGACTTTCTGCCTCATCGAAGCGAATTTCGAAAGAGGGTCTCGATGAAAGAGAGTATGTTGAAATATCTGTAAAGGATACAGGAATAGGAATGGAAAGGGAGATCCTTCAAAACATCTTCAATCCCTTTTTTACAACAAAGGATACGGGAACAGGGCTGGGCCTGATGGTCAGCCACGGTATCGTTCAGGATCACGAGGGTTGGATCGAAGTGGAGAGCGAGGTCGGAAGAGGATCGGCATTTAGAGTCTTTCTTCCTACAACTCAAGGAATAGGAAAATGACGGACCGGAACCATAGAATATTGGTTGTCGACGACGATCAGGAAATGTGTGGACTGCTCTCCGATGTCCTCAAAGGAGAAGGATTTTCTGTCCTTACGACTAACGAAAGTCTGGAAGCGTTGAAGATCCTGAAAAAGGAAGAGTTCGATGTCATCATCACCGATTTAAAAATGAAAGGACTGAAGGGACTGGATCTCCTTAGAGAGGCTAACGAGGTAGCGTCTCTTACACCCGTGATCATCATCACAGCCTTTGGAACAATTGAATCAGCCATCAAGGCAATGAAGATGGGTGCCTACGACTATATTACAAAACCCTTTCAGATTGATGAAATCGTTTTGACCGTCAGGAAGGCTCTGGAGAACCGCCTCTTAAAGAAGGAAGTCCTTCGCCTGAAAAAAGAAGTAGAGTCCCGATACGATTTCCATCACCTCATTGGAAGAAGCCCCTCCATGCAACGAGTCTATAACCTCATTGAAAGGATCAGCGACAGTTCGAGCAATGTTCTTATCACCGGAGAGAGTGGAACAGGTAAGGAATTGGTGGCAAAGGCCATTCACTATAATGGAGTCCGAAAAGAAGGTCCATTCATTGCGGTCAATTGTGCGGCTATACCGGAAACCCTCTTGGAAAGCGAGCTCTTCGGCTACAAGAAAGGGGCCTTCACCGATGCAAAAGCGGATAAGAAGGGGCTGGTCTTTGAAGCCCACGAGGGGACACTTTTCTTGGACGAGATCGCAGAGATGCCTCCTTTGCTCCAGGCGAAGCTACTCCGGGTTATCGAGGAGAGGGAAGTCCGACCATTGGGAGATACAAATTGCTACCCTGTGGACGTGAGGGTCATCTCCACAACGAATCGGAATATTCAATCCGTGATTCGGGAAGGCAATTTTCGTGAAGATCTCTACTATCGCCTGAAAGTCATTGATATCGAATTGCCCCCCCTTCGTGAGAGGAAGGAAGACCTCCCCCTTCTTGCCCAGCATTTTATCGGTAAATTTGGCCAGGGGCAGAAGAAAACAATTTCCAGAATCTCGGAAGACACCCTAAGAATTTTGCTGAATTACCCATGGCCAGGAAATGTGAGGGAGCTGGAAAACGTCATCCAAAGAGCAATCACTCTGAGCCAGCATGATACAATTCTCCCAGAGGACTTACCATCTTCCATGGTCGAAAAAACGGAAGAGAACCAGGTCGAGAAGGCCTTTCAGGAAAAATATACTATGGATCAATTGGAGAAAGAATACATCAAGAAGGTGCTTACCGAAGTCGGGGGTAACAAGTCGAAAGCGGCTGAGATTTTAGGCTTCGACCGCAAGACACTTTACCGCAAACTTGGACAAATAGAATAACTACCATTTATATCCAGAAGCTGAATTGCCCCTTTTTGCCACAGACCTGTCCCATTTCTCCTCAACCGTAAATCCGTACGACTCTCACAAGATCATAACTCTCTAACAATATTAAGTAATTTCTTTATGGGCATTGGTATCCTTATTGCAACAATTATTATCGGGTAGGTTTGATCCAGGATAGTTTTGCCTCAAGCCAAGGCTCAAATCAGAATACTCCTCACCAGCACATCCAGCTTAACTATTCATCTTATCGAGAGGAAGAGGCCCATGAGATTCAAGAAAATGGTTTTCCGAGTGGTTGGAACGAAGTGAACAGGGGGAGTATACAATTTGCATCGATGGAACAGACTGAGGATGCAGATCAATTTACCAGACCCCGGCTTTCGAGCAGTGGTATCGAAAAGAGGTGATACAAAAATGGAAGAGAGTAATTTAAAAAAGATGAGAACTCAGAAGTCGATGAAAGGGATGGCGGCAATGTTAGTTTTGACTCTAACTTGCATAGGATGTGTCTATGGGGGCTATAACGGCACACAAAGTACGGGTTCCAGGGTTGACAATCTAAAAATTGGCGCTAACCACCCAGTTCTTGTCATGGGTTCGATGTTCACTTATCAAGACACTACCCTTTCAGGTGGTAAGATTTATAAAGTCACCACAGTAATGGTCATTGAAGAAAAGAAAGAGTTTGAGAAAAAAATCGCCTACTGGATTGATGTGAAGAGAAAAAGGGAAAATTATTTGGATAGTAAAAGAACAAATCGGATCTTCCGGTAAGAATGGATGGCTCCTTGAATTGGAGGAATACAAGATTCCACACAAAATTGTGGAGAAGAAATAGGGAAACTTCCCTGGAAGCGGAGTGAAGACATGTCAATAAATGGTCCGTTTAGAAACCGATTGAGACCAGCCCTAACCCTGAGCCTCTTGTTTATGGTCTTCCCAAATCAAGTCTTTCCACAGACGGCACAGCCAAACCTCAAGATCGATGCCAAATGTGCCGTCCTTATGGATTCCATATCCGGCCGGGTTCTCTTTGAACAGAATTCTCAGTTAAAGATTGCACCAGCCAGCTTTGTCAAACTCCTGACCCTCTACATAGCTTTTGATACCATTCGTGATGGACACCTGAAAATGGATGATTTGGTGACAGTGAGCCAGAAGGCTTGGAGGATGGGTGGGTCGAAGATGTTCATAAAAGCAGGGGAAAAGGTAAGAGTGGAGAATCTGCTGAGGGGCGTCGCTGTTGTCGCCGGAAACGATGCATGTGTGGCTCTGGCCGAGCGCATCGCCGGGTCTGAGGAAGTCTTCGTCTCGAAAATGAATGAGAAAGGTAAACTCCTGGGGCTGAAAGACTCTCAATTTCGAAACTCACATGGGATGCCTACTCCGGATCAGTATACCACTGCATCAGACATCGCTATTTTGGCGAGACGTTATATTGAAGATCACCCTGAAGGGCTCGCACTCCATTCTCTCAAGGAATTTGGATATCAGGGGATTGTCCAGCAAAACCGAAATACCCTCCTCAGAAAAGGGATAGGAGTGGATGGTTTAATGACCGGTTATCTGGAGGGATCGGGCTTCCATCTGGTGGCTACGGCGAAGAGAGATGGACAAAGGATGATGGCTGTCGTAATGGGTTCTGGCACGATACAAAAGCGAGCCCTGGAGGCACAAAAACTGCTCGAATACGGGTTTAAGAATTTCTCGACGGTCCAGGCCCTTAAGAAGAGCGACCTCTTCGGGCCGGAGAAAGTGGCCAAAGGAAAGTTGAACAAGGTTCATCTCATTCCAGCCGAAGAGGCATGGGTGACGGTGGGGAAAGGGAAGGAGAATTCGATATCCGTCATCTCTGACGTACCCAAACCTATTACCGCTCCCGTTCAGAAAGGACAGGGTGTAGGGAGGCTCGTGATTCAGAGCGAGGGGAAAGTGTTGAAAGAGGTTGGCCTGCTTTCATCTTCCGATATCCCGGAAGGAATTTACCTTTCCTGGCCGCTGATTGCCATAGGTATCTCATGCTTTCTTCTCGTCGGTCTTTTTGCCTTTTGGCTGGTCAATCGGTCCCGACGGAAGAAATTCCGATCAGAATAATAGGCAATGGGCGCAACGGTTTTGTAAGGATGAGAGTCCACTTTTGCCCGGGCTTCATCTTCTGAAAAGGATAGAGATTACACCGGAAAGATGAAATGGATGGTTGTCATATGGATCCTTTTAGGATGGTTCTTATATCCTATGACGAGCAATCTTTGGGCAGCACAAGCTGAACGGGTTGAAAAGGAGCTTTCCGAAAAAAAGGAGGAGTTCGAGAGAATCAAGAAGAGACTTCGCCTGAAACAGAAAGAAAAAGAAGATATCCTGAGGAAAGAGTCTTTGATCCGGAAAAACCTCAACCGAATGCGAAAAGATCTCCACAAAAGGGAGAAGGTACTAAAACAGAAAAGAGCCGGGTTGGACCAAATCAAGACAAGGATTTGTGATACAGAGAACCGGATTTCCATCCTTGATAGGGATGTAAAACAGACCGAGGATAGACTCAGTTCGGGGTTGCAGGTTCTTTATAAAGTAACTCGGGTTCCGCTGGAGCCGTATTTATTCAGCGTGCCCTCTTCCGCAGATTTGCTAAGGATGGACAGATACTTACGCGTATTGGTCGAACATCATACGCAGTTAATGAAAGCATACAAGCATGAACTCATCTTAAACCACAGAGATGAGAAAAAACTGGTTCGGAATCTGGTTCAATGGCAGCAATCGATCTACGAAGAAGAGAAAAAGAAAGAGAAGGTCGGAAAACTTAGGAATGCAGAACAAGCCAAGCTGAAATCAACGGTGAATCAAATAGTGACCTGCCAGAAGTCGGTCACAGAGATTGAAAAAAGGAGCAAATTAATTCAATCCCTGATAGGCAAACTGGAGCGGGAAAGGCGGGTTATTTCGTACGGGAAATCGAAGTACGGGATGCTCAAAGGAAAATTGCGGTTGCCGGTTCAGGGAGAGGTTGTCAGTCTCTTCAAAGAGAGAGGGCAGAACGGCATTGAGATTGAAGCGTCAATTGGATCCCCGGTCCGGGCGATTCTTCCAGGCAAGGTCGTCTACGCCGACTGGTTCAAAGGGTTCATGAATCTCATCATTATAGACCATGGAGATGGGGTATTCACTATTTTCGGTAACTGTTCCAAGTTGATTAGAAAGCGCGGCGATACCGTTTCCGAAGGAGACATCATTGCTCAGATGGGAAGTTCGGAATCGGACGGAGATTGTCGCCTCTATTTTGAAATCCGGCACCAAGGCAAACCCCAAGACCCACTGAAGTGGATTCTCAGCGGCAAGAAGAAACGTCCTTAAAAGACTCGTATGGCGTAAGAATGAATCGATAATGAAATGGGATAGAAAGTTTTACGTCAAGATCAGTTTGGTCGTTTACTTCATCTGGGCCATCGTTTTTGAGGCCGTCGGCTGGTATGCCTCGATGCTGCCCGCGAGAGACTTCACCACACATATAGACAGGCAGATTCCGCTTATTTCAGCATTCGTTTGGCCCTATGTATTGTGCTATGTCTTTCCTTTTCTCCCTCTCTTTGTTGTGAAAGATTGGCATCGGTTTAACCGTGCGCTGCTCAGCATTATCCTCGCCAATCTCTCTGCCTTCGTGCTACCGTTTCATCACGGATACGGGAGGAGAGATGGTAAAGTTCCTCTTTGAGAAAAGCCCTCTAGAAGTGTACGAGATGGAAAAGGGCCCTGAAGGGTATATGACAAAACAGAAAGAAGTCCCCCTGGAGAGATATTTGATAAAGGTGGAGGGAGAGATTCGTTCCTCCCTTTATGAAGCGGTGAATGTCGCCGGAGAAGAGGATTCTTTGACCCTTTCCTTTGCAGAAATACTGGCGTGGGAGATCGATTTCTATCAAGATCTGCAAGAGGGAGACCGGTTCAAGGTATTGGCAGAGAAAATCTACAAAGGGGATCAGTTCATTCAATACGGGACGATTTACGGGGTGGAGTATGAGCAAGAAGGAAAGATCATCCGGGGAATTCAGTACCAGGGCGATTACTATAACGAACAAGGAATATCGCTAAGAAAGGCCTTTTTAAAGGCCCCCCTCCGATTCGACCGAATCAGTTCGAGGTTCAGCGGAGCGAGGAGACACCCCATCCTAGGAGGCGTGCGACCTCATTACGGCGTCGATTATGCAGCTCCGATAGACACACCCGTATGGGCAGTAGCGGAAGGGACTGTTCTTTTTGTGGGATGGAATGGCGGATTCGGCAAACAAGTCATTGTTCGGCATATGAATGGATACAGGAGCTATTACGGGCACCTTTCTCGTTATGGTCCCGGGATCAGGAAAGGTATGCGCGTTACACAAAAACAAATCATCGGGTATGTTGGCTCAACCGGTCTAACGACGGGCCCCCATCTCGATTACCGGCTGACGAAGGATGGTCGATTCAGAAATCCTCTAAAGGAAGTTTTTCCTACTGGCTATCCTATCGGGAAAGAGGATATAGAGGCTTTTCAAAAAATAAAGGATGAGATTGTTACCCCAATGACCAATACGGCTCCATACCGGGAAAAATTAGAAAATATTACGAGCGAGGCTTTGAGCAAAAGAAGTTCATATTTCGACGAGTAAGTATAAATCATAATATGAAGAATCGATTCTCTACCTGCTGGCAAGCGTTCTTGGACACTGAGAAGATTGTTTTCGATATAAGCTCTTATTTAAGCAGCATCGGGAGGTCTCCCTCTTCCCATTTGGACAAAAGATTAGCGGTACAGTTTTCTTAGCTCGTACCAGGGGATTTTGATTTCGACATGATCTGACTGTGACCAAACCCAGGACAATCTGGTGATTACGGGTCTCATGAAAGGGACCAAGGCGAAGGAAAAGGGAAAGGAGGTTTAGGCGTGGCCCTGAGATACAATGTTTTGTGTCTTCTTGCATTATTCATTATTTTCCTTCTCGCACTCAAAAACTATGACACCTGGATAGAGCCTCTGAGCATTCCTCAGAAGAAGATCGTCTCCAAGAAATCGGGTGTCAAGCCTAAAAGCCCTCCGGCTGCGGGTAACCAGAAGGATGGAAAGGTCGATCCTTCCATCGCATCTTACATCTTTATTGCAGAGAAAAATCCTTTTCACCCTGACCGGAAGGAATTTCCCGTTATTGCACAACCTGCCAAATCGGAAGTTAAGAAGCCGGTTGTGAGGCCCCAGGTGACCCTCTATGGAATCACCATCGTGGGCGATTATCGGTCAGCCTCGATCTCCTATCCGGGTAGACCTCTCCAAAAAGGAGAGAGAGAGACCATGACAGCGAAAATTGGAGACCGGATTGGAGACTATCATCTGGCCAAGATCCTGCCGGACCGTATCGACCTTGAGACTCCCGAGGATAGTTTTGAGGTTCTTCTTTACGATTCCAGAGCGCCAAAAAAGAGGGTTTACGCAAAAACAGAGAATAAACCTGCTTCCGTGACAAGCACGATTCCTGGACCTCCGGCTCCTCCGTCAGCAGCCAAACCCGCTCCACCCAGAGCAGCGAAAACGCCAGTGGCACCTATCAGGGAAGCGATTACCAAAGCTCCGGTGCCGCCCCCAACTCCCGCTATCGGACCCGCCCCTACCCCGCCCGCTTCCAGGACAAGGCGATGGTATGGACCGAGGCCTTCCGGTGGAGAATGAACCTATGAGAATGACCGATTCAGAAATCCTCCTGAGGAGGTCTTTCCTAATAGCTGTCCCCTCAACGAGAAAGATTTGGAGGATTTCCGAAAAAAGAAGGAAGAGAATGTTACTGCAATGACCGATCCTGCCCCATATTCGGAAAAGAATAGAAGATATTACGAGCGAGAACCTTGAGAATTATTGAAGGGCAAAAACAAGTTCGTGTCCGGGAGCCAATCCCATTCAATCTCAAAGAGCTCTGGATCGATTCTTTTCAGACCTTATTGTCCCATTTTGCGACAGGTTGTTCCATGTTTCCCCAATTTTTAAGATCCAATTTTTTATGGAACTCGTAATTTAGCGAAATATAAAAGCAATTTATTTTCGGTCTTTGGCATCTTTGTTGCTCTCTCTAAGTCAAATTTATGACATTTTTTAGGAGGCTGCCCAAAAACGAGGAAGGAGGTGGATGGGGGGATGGTGGATAGAGAGGTTACGAATCTAAGAATCTGACATTTCAACTAATCAAGAAAGGGGAGATTGTATGCATTTGAAAAAGATCATGGTGTTATTAGCTCTAATTCTAATGGGATTTATTGGTTGTGCTAAAGAACAGAAGGTCGAGCCTCCTACAACCGAGCAAATCACTAAAAATTTGGTCCCACAGAAGACTGAGGTCAAGGGACCTGCTTTTCTTGTAGAGCTTAGCGACATGAAGACCATCATGACCGTGAAAATAGCTTCAAAAGAGATCATTGAGACACCGAAACTTAACGGTAACATCAAGATCACTAATATATCGAAAGACATCTTGGATATCCAGGCGGTAACCCTTGAATACCTGGATGAATCTGGGAAGCAAATTGCTTTCAGTTCTGGGGAAAAAGTCTCGAAGGTTTATCCTTTTTGGAAGGCTCTCAACCCTGAAGAGGTTGCCCAAGGGACTTTAGACGCGACGATCCCAAGAATGGCTGTCAAGGAAAAGGCCCTCGGAAAAATTGAAATCAATGTAGTCTATGTCCCCTCTCCTCTCAAGCGAGAAACCTTGACCTTACCCGAAAAGATTGAATAGCCTTGATACTATTCGGGGCTGTGCAGATAGCAGGAAGCTTGAACGAAGGAGAGCGATCTCCCAGCAAAGATGAAGATCGAAATAAGGAAGTGATAATGATGGACACTGGCAAGAAAAGAATATTGATTATTGAAGATGATGAAGAGATGAGATCTTTGCTGAAGGAGTTTCTTAATGAGGAAGGGTATGAAACGGATTCAGTAGATAATGGCTCGGAGGCATATCGCAGACTCGTCAGAGAGCTTTTCGATCTTATCATTACAGATATCCGGATGCCTGGTTTAACGGGATTAGATATTCTGCCGGGGGTAAGGAGACTTCAGCCCGAAGCTCCCATCGTTGTGATAACAGCCTTTGGGAGCGAAGAGGTCCACCACAAAGTTTTTGAAAGAGGAGCAACGGCCTATTTAGAAAAACCGATCCATTTGGAAAATCTCAGAGATTTAGTTCAAAGGATAGTCTCCTCAAAAGAAAAAATGGTGAGGAGGTAAAAAATGGTGGGAATTCTGATCGTCTCTCATGGAAAATTGGCTGATGCCTTGATCTCTTCGGTTCAGTCTCTCGTTGGGAATTTAGACAAGATTAAAGGAGTCCCGATCTGGTCGAAGGACAGGGAGGTCGAGGTCAAACATCGGATTCAAAAGGAAATGGCAGAGGTGGATGATGGAGATGGGGTTGTTATCTTAACGGACATTCTTGGCGGGACACCGACCAATCTCAGCCTATCTTTTCTGGAAGATGAGAGGGTTGAAGTGGTGACCGGGGTCAATATACCTATGCTCCTTACCCTCGCGAGCTATCGAAAAGGTAGATCATTAGGGGAAATCGGTTCTCTGGTGAAAAAGTCGGGCAGACGAGGCATCATTCTGGCCAAAGAAGTCCTTGGTCTGAGGAGGAAACCGAAATAAAAGAGAGATGGAAATCGTTATTGATCCCTCTTTTTATCCTCGGAATGATGCTCTATATCTTCTTAATTTATTCCGCTGAAGAGAATTTTTCGAAAAGAGAGAAGACGAAGAACATCACTTTTTTGAGTGGAGGTGTAAGCGAACCGGAGAGAAAGAACCTTGAAGAGATGGGGAGAAACTATTCTTTGAAGGTAATCTTTTCAAACGAGAGCGGGGAGTATCCTTCGGAGGTGACCGTAACAATATTCGGCCAAGAAGGTGAATCGATTTTGACAACAGTCTCGAATGGGCCGTGGTTCTTCATCAACCTTCCATCCGGAACGTACGATCTCGAGGTCAGCTTCCAGAAAAACAGGAAAAGAATTTCCGAGGTAATAATTGAAGAGAAGAGTCAAACAGTTATCGGTGTTCGGTGGTAATCCAGGAGCAGAAGATGATCTGACCTGAGAAGGAGGAAACAACGAAAGAATCGGATGGATATATGGCTTTAGAATTGGGTTTCCTACCACCGGATTATTAAGGTTTTGAATTTCCAAATCGATTCGAAATTTGACCGTCATCAATGGGACAGGTCCTCGGACCTGGAATAAAGCGATCCTGAGTATCATTAGGTGAAAATCTGACATGGAGTGTTGTTCTTGAAACCTTACCAGTGGTTGCTGGGTCCCTTTTTGAGCTTCTTCATCGTCGGCTTAGCACTGGGGGAGACTTATTCCACGAATATCCAATATCAACCTGTTAGAGAATTTCCCTCACTTCAACAAAAGGTCGGCTCCATACTGGCCATTGCCCCTTTCAAAGACGATCGATCTGACAAACTATATATTGGTCATCAAACCTCCTTTGGAAGAGTTTCCCGTCGTCCCTCCTTTCAAACGTCACACTATTTCAAAAGTGAACCCTTCCCGTTGGAAAAGGCGATCAGTGACTCCCTTTCCAAGGCCCTATCTCGTTCTAATGTAAAAACAGTCCCAATTTCCACCTGGGTCGGAGAGCCTGGGTCTCTCAAGAATATAGGGGCCGATTCGATCTTAATGATTGAAATCAAAAGATTTTGGTCAGAAGGAGTAGCCGCAGTAAGTGGAACCAAGGTGATTACCTCCATTTACCTCGTTATTCACCTGGGAGTGAAGAAGGAAGGTAAGGTCTTTAAGAGAAATGTATATGCAATGAAGGAGAGCAAGACTGCAGGATTGAAACCGGCCAAAGTAGAACAAATCCTCAACCGGATCCTGACTGAAATATTGGATAACTTCTTTTCTAATCCTTATTGAATCTCACCCATAAGGAGGACGAAGCTGTGCAATTCATTTATTGGTTGATATTCTTAGTTGCCATCGCTATTGCCATCTTGGCTGTCCAAAATTCAAATGCCCCTTTGGTGATGATAAAATTCCTCATATGGCGATTTGAGACCTCCCTGACCTATACTATCCTTGGTGCGATCGGGTTAGGGATTCTCGTGACTCTTTTCCTATGGATTCCAAGGGCTATCAAGTCTTCAATTCGATTGAGAGCGCTAAAGAAGCAGGTGGAACATACCGAAACTGCTTTACATCCAAACCTACGCAGCAAGAAAACGACCCTGAATAATCATGAAAAAAGCGATCATCATCCCTGTATCTGTCCCAATCCGATCAGAAGAAATACCCTTTTTAGAGAGATTAAAGCTCGCAAAGAGAACCATCGGAAGCCCCAAGATTTTGAAAGGATTGAGCATTGATCTGGATCCCTATCCTGGATATTTCATAAAATGGGCCCTCTATCCGGAGGCTGCTCTTCCCTGCATGGTTCTCAGCCTCGATTAGTTGGTAAAAGGGAAGTGTAAGAAAGCAGGAGAGTGTATCTCCAACAGCAACCTGCTTTTTGTTAAGAGGAATGAAGTGTGGCCACGGTATTTGAAATTTAAAGCAGATTGGGAGAGGGTGATGGGAAAAGTCCAAAAAGAAGGAATGAAATATTGAAAGAGTGTCGGGTTTAGAAGATGAGGGAACTGTGGAACAATCTGTTTGTGGGTTGGTCTAAAGAGTTCAGAGGAAAACTTCGCCTCCTCTTTGATGCCTTAAGAAAATTCAATGCTGATCATGGATTCCTTTTCTCCTCTGCGATCACCTTCAACTTTCTCATCTGTGGCACCATCAAGAAACGTAAATACCCTCCTTTCATGAGCCACACGATCGGCCGTCCGTGATCTACCGCTACCTGGACTGTGAGATTCTACGAAACGGTTCCACTCCGGTTAGATGTTGAGAGTGCGGTTATGAATCTCTTTGGGAGACACTCATCAACCTCAAGGGTAATTCCCATTTTGCCGTAGGCTTCAATGACGGCACCTCTGATAAGGGCTAAGGCATTGTTAGGCCACTTAATGGGTATATCTGCCCCTACCTGCGTTAGAAAAGAATGAATTTCTTTATCAAGGTCTTTTGCCTTAATAATGATTTTCCGATCCATGGCTGCTTCACCTCCGCCTTGAACTCTTCAGGACTATCCAGGGAATAAGAAAAGACGCCCGATCGAAATCATTCCAGTCTCTCCGAGGAGAGGTAAGGAAATTTGTATCTCCCTCCAGGGTTACGATCGGACGCCCATCCGCTTACTTCGGTGCCACAGCCGCAAAAAGGCTGTTCTGTCCCCTCTGGATAAGAAGAAGGACGTTGTCCTTATCCGTAGCCTTCTCCACCTTCTGGACAAAATCTTCCACGTTCTTAACTGGTTTCCGGTTGACTTGCTTAATGACATCTCCTGTCTGAATCCCGGCTTCGGCTGCCGGACTCCCCGGTTCCACCTGCGTCACTACTATACCTGCATCCTTTTTGACACCAAGTTCCTTCGCAATCTCAGGCGTGAGGTTCTGTACTTCAATCCCAAGGGTTTTATGAGAAGAAGGAAGTTTTGAAATGTCTATTTTCTCCTCCATTTCGCCTACCTTTACCTGACGGTCAACTGCCTTTCCGTTCCTCAGCAGTTTTACAGTCACGGTTTTCCCCACAGGAGTCGATGCAACGATTCGGGGCAGATCTTTAGACTCGGTAATCTCCTTTCCGTCAAACCCAAGGATGATGTCACCCTGCTCAATACCTGCCTTTTCAGCCGGTCCACCCGAGACCACCTGAGCAACAAGCGCGCCCTGCTTTTCTTTCAAATCAAAGGATTTTGCGAGGGCAGGAGTGACCTCTTGAATGCTCACACCTAACCATCCCCGGGTCACATGCCCCCTCTCTTCAAGTTGAGGAACAATCTCTTTGGCTGTGTTGATCGGGATAGCAAATCCGATTCCCTGTCCGTTCGGGATAATCGCGGTGTTAATGCCTACAACCTCTCCCTTCATATTGACGAGAGGCCCTCCACTGTTTCCAGGGTTGATCGAGGCATCGGTCTGGATGAAATTGTCATACGGCCCGGAACCAATGACCCTTCCCTTGGCGCTGACAATGCCAGCAGTTACGGTCTGTTCCAGCCCGAAAGGACTTCCAATGGCCACTACCCAGCTTCCCACCTTCAGATCCTCCGAATTACCCAACGTCAAAGGATGAAGATCCGAGGTTTTTTCAATCCTCACAACAGCCAGATCGGTCTTAGGGTCCCTTCCAACCACTTTGCCGGTGTACTCCTTCCCATTCGAAAGTTTCACCTTGATCTGGTCCGCATCTTCGACCACATGGTTATTAGTGATGATATATCCATCTTGACTTATGACAAATCCGGAGCCTACACCCTGCTGTTTAAACTCCCTCGCAGGAGGGTTTCCCTCGAAAAATGGGGCAAAGAAGTCTCCAAAGGGATTCTGTTCCCCAAAAGGATTACCACGAAATCCGAAGCCAACGTTCTTCACCTTCTTGACCACCTGAATGTTGACGACTCCAGGGCGGACCTTCTCGGCCAGGTCGCTGAAGTTCGCTGGGACCATGGGACTCTCGGAAATGGTTGATACCGATGCAGCTTGTGAGTGGTGCGGCTGAATAGCCGTTGACATGCCATAACCGAATCCAAGCATGGCACCTACCATCAGCAGTGCAATGAAGATAGTCTTGATGTGTTTTTTCTTTTCCATGTTTTATCCCTCCATTGATGAATTTTAGATCTTTGGCTGGGTCTGGCATTTTATTGTGCTTTCATTATAAGGACCGGGCTTGATGAAAGAAACTCCGCTTAGCTCTTCTTTTCAGCAGGAGCCGGGGTCGGTTTCTTTTCCCCGCCCTTCTTTTCGGCTACCACGCTAATGGTGGTGGCAACCCTCTTGTCACCCTCTTTTTTGTACATCACGGTTACCTTGGCGCCATCTCTGATTTCACCTTTTACTCTGGTATCACCGGTGAGGTCAAAGGCCATCTCTTGGTCTTTGCCCTTCACCTTGATCATCTTGCCTGATTCATAGGCCGCCACGGTTCCCGAAACTCTTATCGCCTTGGAAGTCTCTTTCTTCTCGACTTTGGGTCCTTCTGTTTTAGGTTTCTCGGCGGTTGATACTGATGGTTTGTCGGTTACTGCCGGAGCAGTGGGCTTTACCGGCGTCTGAGCCATGGCTACGCCAGCAAAAGTCACCATAGTTAATAGCGCAACAAAAGCAATCATATTCTTTTTCATTGTCTTCTCCTTCTCTATTCAGATTTTCGACCTTTGGCTGGACCCAGCCTTTCGATCTGCTTTAATTATAAGAATTGAACTTAACGGAGAGATTACCGGAAGATTACAAGTTGGTAATGTTAGGAATGAGGTGTTTTGTTCCCATTTGAGAAGATAGAAGATGATCACATTCCTCTATAGAGTTTTCTTATCACTCGAAAGGTCAATGACAGGGGAGTGAATCAGATTTCTGGGAGAAACCGGATCTTATCACTTTCCGTTGCAAGTGCGCCACCCGCAAAGAGGATCACTGCCGTTAATCCCAATGCGATCACTATCTTTGTCATCAGTGTCACCTCCTTTCATTCCGGTTTATGAATGATATACACCCTTTGGGGAAAAACCGGTCACAAAAAAAAATCAAAAAATTTGAATCCCCTTTCCTTGATAAAAGGTATTTTGTTATATGAATATTATCCAAATCACCTGTTGCCCGTTTAGTAAGGTTGTAAGAAAGCTTTATTTAGGACGTTCCAATGCTTGACAGAATCTGGCTCATTCCTGTGGGGTTTATTATTGGCTCATACGGTACGCTTATCGGCGCAGGGGGTGGTTTCGTCCTTGTCCCTATGCTGATCTTGCTTTATCCCCAGGAGTCTCCAGAAGTGATTACAAGTATTTCGCTGGCAGTTGTCTTTTTTAACGCCTTCTCCGGATCCATAGCCTACATGAGATTAAAACGAGTTGATTACCGATCTGGTATCCTGTTTGCAGCCGCTACCATTCCGGGAGCTATCCTTGGAGCCCTGACCACCTCTTTCATCCCTCGTCCTCTATTTGATATATTCCTTGGAGTGATGCTCATCGCAGCCTCGTTATTTTTGATATTCCATACTCATAAACCTGGAAAGGAAAAGGATCCTAAGCGAGGATGCCTGATTCGAAATCTGATTGAAGCGAATGGGACATCACATACTTTCTCCTATTCCCCCACCCTCGGAATAGGACTGAGTCTCGTGGTGGGCTACATCTCGAGTTTATTAGGCATCGGCGGTGGCATTATCCACGTTCCGGCCCTGGTTCACCTTTTGAACTTTCCTATCCATATTGCCACTGCAACCTCCCATTTTATCCTGGCAATCATGGCCTTGACAGGAACAGGTGTCCATAT
>DATIGG010000461.1:0-6096 GCA_035454825.1 Thermodesulfobacteriota bacterium
CCGTCAATTGGAATGCGCCATTGTGAAAGGAAACATTAAGAAGGCAACGGCCCTCACAGAGAAGTGTCTTCGGGAAGGACTCCAGCCTGCTCGTATCATCGAGAAAGGGATTTTGAGGGGGATGGAGATCGTGGGTGAGAAGTGGAAGACCTATGAATATTTCATCCCGAACGTCCTGGTCTCAGCCATGGCGATCAAACTCTGTCTCAGCACTCTCCATCCTGCCCTGAAGACCACTGGAAACCGGCCTTTGGGAAAGGCCGTGGCAGGAACCGTGAAAGGCGATGTTCACGATATCGGTAAAAATATTGTCCTCATGTTCATGGAGGCTTCGGGGTTCGAGGTCATCGATCTCGGAATCGATGTGGCGCCGGAACATTTTGTAAAAATGGTCAAAAAAGAGAAGCCCGACCTCCTTCTCCTCTCGTGTCTTTATACGGTGACCATGCATTCCATGGAAGACACGCTTATTGCCCTGAGGAAAGCCGGGTTGAAAGAAAAAGTAAAAACTCTTATCGGAGGAGCGCCCATTACCCTGGAGTTTGCCAACAGTATCGGGGCAGATGGATTTGGGATCGACGCGGTGGACGGGGTCAGAAGGGCGAAGGAATTACTCAATGGAGCAAACCCATAGAAGGTCCGAAGGAGTTTCAAACGGATGGATTCCCCAGAGGGGGATGGCCACGGAGATGGTGGAGAAAAACCTGTTTCTCAGGATTCTCGACTCCTTCCAGGAGGCGATGAAATTACAGGTTCGTCTCTTTCCTATGAAAGGCAAGGAAGGGATTGACTCCCTTGACGGAGATGGACATCCCTTCTGTCAAATCATCCGGAGTCGTTCTTTGGGAAGAACAAACTGCCTGAAGGAGATCAACCGGGCGATTCAAATCTCTTTAAAGACGGGGGAACCTTACATCTTTCAGTGCCACGCTGATATGATAGAATTTACAACAGCCCCATTAAACGGACGGGACGACACTTCTGCGTTTGTGTGCGGACCCATCCTCCTGAGACACCCGGACTCCTTTTTCAAACACGATCTTTTGGTTAAAGTAAAAGGCCTATCCCTCGACAAAACGTCCCTGATCAGAACTCTTTCCGAAATCCCTGTCTTTTCCGAACGGAGGGTACAGGCCGCGGCAGACCTTCTCTTCATGATCGCAACCTATTTTTCGAAGATCGACTCCCTCTCCCATCTGCAGCACCATGAAATCTCACGACAACAGGCCCTTCTGGGAGAAGAACTCTTCTTAAGCAAAATCTTTGAATCAGAGCCCGAAGACCTTTCCTTCTCAGATCTCCATTCAAGGGGGGAATTTAGTCGTGAAAATGAACTGATCGATCTGATTAAATTGGGAGATCGAAAGAAGGCAAAGGTACTCCTGGATGAAATGATCGGGACAGCCCTCTTCAGGAGTCATGAGCATATTGGAATTCTTAAGGCCAGAGCTCTCGAGATCATTTTCATCGTAGCCAGGGCTGCCGTAGAAGCAGGAGCCAATCTGGAAGAAATCCTTGGATTCAAATATCAATGCATCCAAAACCTCTCAAAGGATGATTCTCAGGAAACCCTCTATTATTTTCTGATGAAAGCCTTTGATCAGCTTTTTGAATGCATCTACCAAAATCGAAATATCCAGCATACCCGAATTTTTACAAAGGCCAAGGAATACATCTGGAATAACTACAACCAGGAAGTTTCACTAAAGCATTTGGCGGCAGCGGTCGGAATCAATCCCTGCTATCTAAGCCATCTCTTTCGCAAGGAGATGGGCATTTCCTTTCTTGAATACCTCACCACGGTCCGGATGTCGATCGCCAAAAACCTTCTCAAACAAACCGCGATGAGTATCATGGAGGTCTGCCTTGAAGTAGGCTATCAAGATCCAAGCCATTTTGCCAAGATCTTTAAGAAAAGAGAGGGCATCCATCCGACCGAATACCGGAAAAAATTGATCGAGCAAATATAGGGTGAAGAGCATTTTTTTGTAAATAGAAGTCACACCGCGGAGACGCCAAGGACGCAGAGAAGGTAATTTTTGTTTGGCGGTGAGAGGCCGCCAAATAAACGGCCTCTTTGCTTTGACAACATGCGTTCCTTGCGGTTGTATAGTGATGAAATGCGACCTATTTATATTCCCGAAGGGTGAGAATTTATGATCCAACCGCCCTCTCCCGATTGGATCATAAGAACATCTCCCTCAGCGCTCTCTGCGTCTCTGCGGTGATCTGGGCTCGGAAGACACACATATAGACTCAAAACGCCAACGAAATCAGCAAGGTTAACAGGAGGGTGCATGATGAACAGCCCATTTTCTGAAGAGAGCTGGAGGCAATTTCGTTTAACTCTGGGATTGAAAGAATCTCCTCTGGGAATCTATTATACAAACGATAAACCTGAGGGGGTCACTCCCAAAACAGGGATTCACCTCTGTATGATCGGGCTCTTAAAGAAGGCCAGAAAGAATGGGAAGACGGTCTATTTCGACAAGAACCATTTTGGATGTCCCGGGGGCGCTTATTACATGGGATTTTTAGAATCCCCGATGCCCAATATTGAATATTTCCTCTCCTGCGGCCTTCCAGGTCAGATGGAAGGGGAGCGTTATATCAAGACACCTGAGTTGGCCAGAAACTATTTTGAAAAGGCGAAACCAAGACCTGCAGCAGCCACTTACTGCGTCTTCAAACCCATCGAGAAATTTCAGAAGGACGAGAAACCTGAGATCGTCGTCTTCTTTACCCCACCTGACATTCTCTCCGGACTCTTTACCCTGACCAACTATGCATTAGAGATTACCGACGCGGTATACACCCCCTTCGGATCCGGATGCGGCACTATTTTGACCTATCCCTTGAAAGAGGCAGAAAAAGAAGAACCCCGTGCCATTCTCGGAATGTTTGATGTCTCGGCAAGGCCCATGGTGGAAAAAGAGATCCTCACCCTTTCGATGCCCTACTCCGTATTTCTCAATCTCCTTGAAAATGTGGACGGCAGTTTTCTTCAGACCGAAAGCTGGAAGAAGGTCCTTCAGAGAATTCAAAAATAACATGTGCGTACTTGCACGCCGGAGTGTAGCCTTTCTGCAGGCAGACGTGTCTGCGGGAGGATTTTTCTATATACGCATTGAGTTGTCCGCAATTGACCGGACGTTACCGGATTTTGCTATAAGATTGAAAATACAGTATTTTTTCTTCAAAAATACAGTATCCACCCTATTTACTTGTTGGAAATGTTATTGGTAGCCTGAAAGTGACGGACGAACCCTTTCAATTTTTTTGATTCAGTAGGAACCCCGATAAAGCCAAACCTTCCGTGAGGAAGGGGCGGAAAGCGGCGGGTGCTGAGCAAGCCGAAGCATGGCCGAGCTGCCGAAGGAACGAATTTTGGCGAGCTCGGCCTTTCTATTTTGGTTCACCTTTCAGAGGTGGAGGACATGAAAGAAGGAAAGGAAGTTACTAATGAAATTTATTTTACAAAAGAAGACGAAGAGCGTTCTTCTTAGGCCATCCTTATTTTTAATTCTGTTTTCTTCTTTGAGTTTCATTGCACCCCCATATTTGGAGAATAAAGCACTGATGAGAATTTACAGGAAATGGAAGAGTGTGCCGTAAAAACCATACTGATTGTAGATGACGAACAAAGGTTCTTGGCCGTACTCGCAACTGAACTCAGGGAGTGCAGCCACGACTTCTGTATTCTGACTGCCGAAAACGGTGACAAGGCTTTGAAAATCCTCGAATCTGCGCACGTCGACCTGGTCCTAACTGATCTTAAAATGCCGGTGATGGACGGGTATGAACTTCTCCGGTGCATGAATAAAAAGTACCCGAACATTCCCGTAATTGTCATGTCGTTTTCTCTCTACCCGGAAGTGGTGACGAAGCTCAGGGATCTGGGCGTCTCACAGTGCATCGAAAAACCATTTAGTATCAGTCTCCTGAAGGAGATGATCGCTAAGAGGGTTGAGGAGAAAAGGGGCGAGGAACCCGTGGGGCTCAAGTAGAAATACCCCGTGAGGTGACGTAAGAAATACTGGTTCTTACTCTAAATTTTCGACGACTGTGAGAGACGGGAGGAGCTGTCAATTTATCCAGTATCTCCAAGCCATTTTACCCATTTCAGGTCTTTTCTAATCGAATTGTACAGTCCCTCATCTGCTGTAATCAAGAATATACCCTCCACCTCAGCCAATGCTAAATAACTGGCATCATAGACAGATCGCTTATAGACACTGCAATACTTGAATATCCTCGCGTAGAATCGAGAAAGATTTACCAGCCTGATTCCCAATTCAACAAATCCCTTTATCGCTGAGAGAATCTTTTCTTCTTTAACCCGTCCTCTTTTCTGTGCGATCATTAATCCATTGATTACTTCGTATTCTAATAACGACGGTGAAAGGACGTCCAGCTCCTTTGCTATATGGCCGTGTAACAAGCTTAAGGCTTTTTCTCCATAGGATTCATCAGGAAGATACCATTTGAGAATCACACTCGCGTCTAATACGACTTTTTTCAACGCCTTTTCTCCAACTGTTTTCTTGATTCCTTATAGATGTTGTCAGCCGATAGACCAGCCTTCCTGAAATCCTCCCTGATTGAGAGAATTTTCCGATAGCCTTCCGCTCTCTTGGAATGCTGATATTCTTCGTAGGAAAGGATCACTGCCACTGGTTTGCCCCTCTTCGTCACAACGATCTCTTCCTTCTTCTTCATGGCGTCCTGTATTAAGCGGCTAAACCCTTTCTTCCCTTCGGCCACACTGACAGTTGAACTTCTCATGTGTCCTCCTAATTAGTCATCTATTATGGTCAATTATAGGGTCACAAAAATCTTTTGTCAACCTTAGAACACTCCCCGGCCGCTTCCCATTTTACTACATCCGATCCGACATTTACGAATACATATCAATCCTGCTCAAGCAGATCCCCATCCCCTTCCTGACCTCCCCCTTGAAGGTGGAGGAAGATGTTCATTTCCCTCGCCTTCGGGCGCAGGGTGGGAGGGCGTCTTATCTAAAGACCGAGGTAGCTTTGACGGATGTGTTGATTCTTAAGAAGGTCCTGGCCAGAACCGCTCAAAACAATAGATCCATTCTCCAGGACGTACCCCCGATGAGAGAGGTTGAGAGAGTGAAACACATTCTGTTCCACCAGAAGGATAGTTGTCCCCTGCTGGTTGATCTCTTTAATGATTTTGAAGATCGTCTTGACCAAAAGAGGGGAGAGACCCAAAGAAGGTTCATCGAGCATCAGGAGACCTGGTTTGGACATCAATCCCCTTCCAATGGCCAGCATCTGCTGTTCCCCACCACTGAGGGTGCCAGCCAGTTGCTCTTTTCTATCCTTTAATTTGGGAAAGAGCTGAAAGACCCATTCGATCGTCTCCTTTCTCACCTTCTTGGCCTTTGGAAACTGGGCCCCCATCTCTAAATTTTCGACGACTGTGAGGGACGGGAAGAGTTGTCGGCCTTCCGGGATCTGGACGATCCCTAATTCAACGATCCGGGTTGGAGAAGTATGATGGATCGGTTTCTCCTCAAAATAGATTTCTCCTCCCCTGGGGTGTAAAATGCCGGAGAGCGTCATCAGAGTGGTGGACTTTCCTGCTCCATTCGAACCGACGATGGAAATAATCTCCTTCTCATTCACTGCAAGAGAGACACTTCTCAATGCCTGAAGATCACCGTAAAAGACTTCAATCTCCTTGACCCTGAGCACCCTTCAACTCCTCTCCACCAAGTTCCTCCCCTAAATAGGCTTCCCCTAAATAAGCTTCAATGACCTGTGGATTCTTCACTACTTCCTTAGGCAAACCTTCCGCAATCTTAACACCATAGTTCAGGACAACCACTCGATTTGAAAGGGCCATCAAGCCCCTCATCACATGTTCGATCAGCAGAATGGTAACCCCTCGCCGATTGACTTCTGCCAAAAGCCGGATCAATTCATCCACCTCTGTAGGAGTAAGTCCGACCATCACTTCATCAAGCAAGAGGAGCTTGGGTTCTGTGGCTAACGCCCTTGCCAGCTCAACTCGTTTTCGATGAGGGAGAGTGAGACCCGTTGCCAGGGTGTTTTTTTTCTCTTTCAA
>DATIGG010000462.1:0-8133 GCA_035454825.1 Thermodesulfobacteriota bacterium
AGCTTCCTTTTCTGGTCCCAGGAGAGACAGATCCACATAAGAGAGGCGTCTTGGTGCACCCAATCGATGGGAGGTCGAGCCACAATCCCAAATGAGAGGCCAGGCCAAACTCTCTGGGATGGGCGATGCCCTGGCCTTCAAAGATCATGAGATCCGGTCTTATTTCTAACCGCTTGAAGGCCTTGATTAGAATGGGCCCCTCCCGAAAGCTTAGAAGACCAGGGATATAAGGAAAAGGGATCTTTCCACAGGCAGTGGCGAAATCGAGCATTTCCATCGCTGGAAAGGAGCAAACCGCAATCGCACCGAGGAGAAGATTGTTATCTTTAAAATATCCGACATCTCCTCCTCCGATATATCTTAACTCAGAGAATGTCTTCTTCAGGATAATCCGTTTCCTGAGGGTCTCCTGTATCGTGGTGGCTTCGTCAATGCTAACATTCCAGGTATGGAGGGAATGAGCTATGCGCATCAGGGTTGCACCGGCACGATTTGACCGTCTTTTACCGTGAGGAGGAAAAGCTTTCGTATTGCCTTTCCATCTTCTCCGAAGCCCGTCAGGCCGGAAACCCCCTGAAAATTTTCAACACGGGTAATCTGGTCCTTTAGCTGGAGAGGCGAAGAAACCGACTTCACCTGGAGGATCTCCCTCAGGAATTTGGCGCTATCGTAACTGATGGCCTCAAGGGTCTCAGGATCCCGCTGGTAGGACTTCCGGAAATCGTCCACAAAACGGGTGGTGATTGGAGAGGGATTTCTCTTATAAAAGCAGTCGACAAAGACCGCTTTTTCCGCTGCGGTACCTACCGCTGAAATGAGGCGCGAATCGTTCCACGCATTTGTTCCCAAGAAAATGGATCCTGTGATGTCAAAATAGGCCATCTGAGACAGGATAAGGCTCACCCGGTCATGCGTGTCAGGAATGAAGATGGCGTCAACAGTCAGCCCTGCCGTGAATTCCTCCACCTTCTTTTTTCGACTGTCATATTCCTGAGTCGTTTTGATCTTGAAAAAGCCCTTAATTTCCTGGCTGAAATCGGTCTGCTCTTCATGGTAGGCAATAGAGCCCAAAACCCTTCCGCCTCTCCGGGTGATCTCCTGGCTGAACAGGTTTTTATAATGAAGTCCATATGGCGAATTCGGATAGATGACAGCAAACGTGCGAAGCTCCATCGCCTTCCCTGCAAATTCTGCAAGGGCCTGGACCTGGGCCAAAGGAGTAAGGGAATTTTGAAAGACAAAATCGCCTTTTCCATAGGCTGGTTCTTTCTGAGATAATGTGATCAGCGGAACTTTCAGTTGTTGTGCCTTCTTTGCCGCCTGATCAACGTTGGTACTCAGAAGAGGTCCGATGATAGCCACCACCCTTTCTTTCGATATTAACTCTTCCACAACTCTTTCTGCCTCTTTCGGATTTCCCTTTGAGTCTTGGATGGACAATGAGATGAGCGGCGTTTTCTCTTGAGAGTTTGCCTCCTTCATCGCTAATTGGATTGCCTGAAGGACCCTTGTTCCAAAAGGCTGATGGATCCCGCTCAGGGGAAGAATAACCCCCACTCTATATCTCGACTTTTCTGGTATCTGGAGCGATCCTAAAAGCTCTTTGGCCTGGGGGAGATAGTCCATCTCCTGATACTCTTTTTCAAGCTCTGAGACGATCTTTTTTAGAAGGGGGGTGTCGCCTCTACGCTTGGCCATCTGGGCTAACCGGAGTTTTGCATAACCTCCTGCGTAGGCTCCCCGGTATAGGGTTTCGACCCTGATGAATGCCTCCTCCGAATCAAACGTGTCGATGACAGATCTGACCTTGCCTCTCAATTCATCTTTCGGCTGCCCAAAAATTAGAAGGCCTTTTCCGTACCAGTGAAGGGCATTGAAGGGATCTTTCAATTCAAGGTAGTTGTCTCCCATGAGCGTAAAGACCTGAATCATCCTGGCCGGGGCAAGAAGGCTCGAGACGAGTTCATTCAGAACACGAATGGCATCCTTGGGTCTTTTCAGTTGTGTGTAACAGATTCCCATCCTGAATTTGGCTTCATCGAGAAGCGGGCTCTTAGGAGAATCGGTCGTCAACCTCTTGAAACGCCAGAGGGCCTTCTCTGTTTCGCCTCTTGAAAAGAGAATTTCGCCTTCCCTGAAGAGGAGGGAGTCTTCAGTTTCTGAAATAACCCCCCTTTGTTCCCCCCTTAGTTTAAGGGGGGATGAAGGGGGGTTAGATGGCTTTGGTTGAGCCGAAGTGAGGCCATGAGGGATGAGGCAAAACACGAGAAAGAGGGCAAAGAAGAGTTTCTGCCCCCTATTCTCCTGAAGGATCGAGGGGTGTGACATAATAGATTTCAGGAAGATTCCGATAGGCCTCATTGAAGTCAATACCATAGCCTACTACGAAAACGTCTTCAATCTCTTTTCCAATATAGTCTACTTCAATGTTCACTTCCCTCCGCTCCTTCTTATTTAGGAGAGCACAGATCCTTACGGAGCGAGGGTTGGCCAGAGTGAGCCGCTCTTTCAAGAAAAGGAGTGTCCGGCCACTGTCGATGATATCCTCGATGATGAGAACATCCTTTCCTTCCAGAGACGTCTCAATATCTTTGGTGATCTCAATTCTCCCTGATGATCTCATTCCCGCTCCATAACTGGCTAACCGGACAAAATCGATCTGGACGGGAATACGAAGATGGCGCACGAGATCTGAAAGGAACATAAAGGCGCCTTTAAGGATACAGACCAGTACGACCTCTCTCTGGGCATAGTCTTTTGAGATGCGATCGGCTAAGTCCTTAACAATGGAGTCAATCTCCTCCCGGGAAAGAAAGGAGGAGAGGCGATATTCTTCTTTCATTCATCACTCATCCTTCGTCATCTTTTCAACTCATCTTACTCTGGACGGCTTTCTTCTTTCCCGATAGGGTCCCTCGTTTGTCCCGTCTGTCATCAATTCTCATGGTGGTCAATACTCGGGGAGCCCCCTTTTTGAATGGGACCTCATGCATTTTCAGGGCGATCTTTAAGAGATCCTGGAGGTTGCCTTCAATGTTGGTCCCCATCGCAGTCAGTTCATAGCGGACCTTTTCTTTTTTTAAGACCTTGAGGCAATCGGCAACGTAGGGACTGAGGCTTGAACCCTGAATGCCAATGGGAACAATACTGATTTCTAAAATGGCCATGAGATTCCTCCCTAAAAAGATAGATGCAAAATGTAAAAGAATAATTACCATCCTGGTCGTTGAGTTGTCAACAGGGCAAAAAGATCCCTCAGATATGCCGGAGATCCTATCCTGAGGATTGGGGTGGTCTCTTCGGAGAAAACCTGAAGCAGCACATCTTGGTGATAACCATGACGTAGAGGGCCGACAGGTTACCAAAAAAAGAAGAAAAGAGTTTCTTTTTCTATTTGGTTATTGTAATATGAATAACATGCAACAACCACAGGACGTTTCTGTGCTGATCGCTTTTTCTGCCGGGCTTCTCTCTTTTGTGTCTCCCTGTGTTCTTCCGTTGGTCCCTTCTTATATCACCTATATTACAGGAGTTTCCTTTAAAGACCTGTCTGAAGCCGGGTCAAAAAGAAAAGTAAAGTGGTTGACGGTTTCCCACTCGTTTCTCTTCATATTCGGATTTTCGCTGGTCTTCGTCCTGATGGGCGCTTCTGCCTCTTACTTGGGACAGGTGCTCATTCAATATCAAACTTGGATCATGAGGGCAGGAGGGATCCTGATTATCATTCTGGGAATCCATTTCACAGGAATCATCACCATTCCGTTCCTCCAGATGGAGAAACGATTTGAGCTAAAGAAAAAACCCCTCGGCTACCTTGGATCCTTCTTGGTGGGTATTGTCTTTGCTGCAGGATGGACGCCCTGTGTGGGACCGATCCTCTCCACCATCCTCCTCTATGCCAGCACTGCAAAGAGCTTTACAACGGGCATCGTGCTCTTAGCCTTCTATTCGATGGGCCTGGGGATCCCCTTCTTTCTTGCCTCCCTTGCCTTCAACTCCTTCCTGTCCACCTTTGAAAAGATCAAGCGGTACCTGAGGGTGATCACAATCGTGAGCGGCCTTTTTCTGATCATCATTGGCATTCTTCTGCTCACCGACCTTTTCACGACCCTTAACAACTATATAAACATTCTCGCCAACCCCTGAAAATGATGGGGGTCAAGGGGCCAAGGGGTCCAGGATTCAAGTGACTGAAGCCTTTGAATGCCCGGACCCTTGCATCCTCGAATCCTCGAATCCTTGTCCCCTGATTTATTGTCTGATGCTCATCAGCGTGAAGATCCCTGTGAGCCCAAAGAGTAGGGTAGGGGTCCAGGCTGAAAGGAAGGGTGGGAGAACTCCAGTCTTTCCAATGGAAAGGAAAATGTAGAAGGTCACGCCATAGGCAAAGCCGATCATGACACTGATGCCGATGCTTAAAGCGACTCCTCCGGACCGGCCCGTCCTCAGGGCAAAGGGGATTCCAATGAGGACCATGATCAGATTGAGAAGAGGATGGGAGAGTTTCGAGTATAGCTCTACAAGATAACGGGTTGCATCATAACCCGAAGCCTGGATCCTTTGAACATAGGCGCTGAGCTCGGTATAACTCATTTCCTCCGGATCCCGTACGATCTTTTGAAAGGATTCCCATTTCTCCTCGACCGGGAAATTCATCTCCTTAAATGGAGTCATTTCAAAGGAGCCATCCTTCCCAAAAACCCTTAGGGCCCCCTGATAAAATTTCCATCCTCCATTTTCCCACTTCACTTCCCGGGCATCGATGCGCTGGGTGCAGCGGAATTGGTCATCGAATTGATAAAGAGTAAATCCTTTCAGGACTTTATTCTGAGGGTCGAGAAGTTGAATATTAAAGATACGATGATCGCTCCGGTACCAGATCTTGTAATTCTTAAAAAAACTGGCTGGTTTCTCTTTCTTTATTTTCACGTCCCAAACATACCTGGACCTTTGAAAGGTGGAGGGGACGAGGTATTCATTTCCGAAGAAGTGAACTACACTGATAAGAAAGACCATAAAAAACAGAGGCAGAGTGATTCGATACAGGCTGATTCCCCCTGCCTTCAGGGCGGTAATCTCACTGTGTCTGGAAAGCGTTCCAAGGGTGAGCAGGACAGAGAGGAGGACTGCATAGGGAAGAGTCCACTGAAAGGTGACTTCAGGGAGTCGATAGAGAAGATATTCGAAGATCAGGTAAAAAGAGGCCTGGTATCGGTTGAAAACGTTCATTTTCTGAAGGAAGAGGACAATCAGGTAGATGAGAACAAGGCTGCTCAGGCTTAAACCAAAAATCTTCAAAAATTCGTGGCTGATATACCGATTGAGAATCCGGTGGCGGTTAACCATCTTCAGAGACCTTTTGCCATTGCTTTTGAATGAAGTCGAGGCCATCGATCAGCCATGCGGCGGGTTTAAAAGGTGATTCCCTTGTGGCCCTAATCAGTAGGTAGATGCCGAGCCCCCCAAAGAGGAAGTTAGGGATCCATCCTGCTGAAAAGGCAGGCACGGTTTTCCGTGTCGCAAGCCCCTCAAAGAAAATAAGAGAGAGATAGTAAGCCAACAGAATCAGGATACTGAAGATGAAACCGTAAGATTTTCCGGAGCGACGGGGTTGGACGCCGAGCGGAACACCGATCAGGCCGAAGACGATACAGGCAAAGGGGATAGCATATCGTTTGTGGAGCTCGATCTCGTAATGCGTTGGATCTTCACCCTGTTTTTTGAGCGTCTCAATCTTATCTTTAATTTCGTCAACCGATAACTCGTAATCCTTCAGTTTCTTCCAGATGAGGGCAAAGGCTTTGGTCAATTCAAGCTTCAGATCGTAGCTGTCGAATTGAACCTTTTGAAAAAGATCTGCCTTGGGGTCATACCGATGAATATCTCCGTTCCGTAGCGTTAAGATGACCTCCTGCATCTTGGGGTTGTTGATGATCGTCCCCTCCTTGGCAAAGATCGTATTGTGCTTACTCTTATCCCTTTCGTCATAGATGAGAATTCCTTCCATCTTTTTCCCCTGAATAGGGACCCTGTCGACATAGACGACCAGGCCATCAAACAGGTCATTGAAAACGCGTTCCTTGATGTCGACATCCGCCTTGGATGTGGCCAGAAGATAGAGGGTGGCTTTAAACCCCCGGTTTCCCCAGGGAAGACCATAATAAACTAAGAAGGTGGTCAATAGACAGGCGACCATTGAGAAGATGGAGACAGGGAGGAAAAGCTGATAGAGGCTCATTCCTGAGGCCTTGAAGGCCGTGATTTCGCTGTCTCCTGAAAGCCTTCCAAAGGCGATCAGGGTTCCGAGAAGCAGCGCCGTTGGGATGGTGAAAACGAGAAAGGAAGGGGAGATGAAAGCGATCAGCATCAAAACATTTTTGATATTTCCGCCACGGGTCACAATCAGTTCGATCAGTTTCAGAATTTTGTCCATCAGGAGAATGATGGTAAAAACCATCAGACCGATAGAGAAAATGGGGAAAACTTCCTTCAGAATATAAAGATAAGTGGTTTTTCTCATTGCCCTATTCTAAAGGGAGAGAAGAGGGGATGTCAATCCTGGGGATCGAGCCCGGGAGAGCATCCTTTTGTTTTGAACGGCAGGGTTGGGGCGCAGAGAGATCAATGATTAACACCTTGAAAAACTTGACAAGTTTTGACTGATCAATTAAGATGGTTTTGATCGCGGGGTGGAGCAGTCCGGTAGCTCGTCGGGCTCATAACCCGAAGGTCGGTAGTTCAAATCTACCCCCCGCTACCAATTAAATTAAGGGGTTGCGTGACAACGTGACCCCTTTTCTTTTGGACTGCCACTGCTTTTGCTACTGTTTTGCTACTGCCACTTTTTGCTACCTCTTGGACCTGTGCCGCTAATGCTCCGGCAAGAAGGCCCGCCTGCTCCCTAAGAAACTGCTGGTCATCAGCAAAAAGATGACCGTAAACATCCAGGGTAAAAGCAACCGAGGAATGTCCCATCTGCTTCGAGAGATATTTCAGGTTCTGACCTTTCTTGATCCTGATGCTTGCGGCAATTACTCCAAGAGGTTCCTCAAGAAATTCTTTATCGTATTCAAGTCATCCAGAGAAATATCAGCAAACCTCACTCCAGTTGAACCGCGCTTTCGCCGGACGAGGTCAATGCCGAGCATATCAGGCAGGCGGTCCAGCGGTCCGCCAATGCTGTGGCCATCGGCCCGGTCATACAAGGACTTAAACGGCCGGTCAACCCTCTACCCCAAGAAAATACATTCCCTCCTGAAGCGGGAAAACCCGAAACAGGTTCCCACCGAACGTTACATCACATTGCTAAAGATTTTGCCTGAGGTCCACAAGTATTTCTACAATGGGAGTGCAAACTTGAAAGAGAGCTGGAGGCAGTATAAAAGCCTCAATCCAGACGGCTACGGGTACTCACAGTTTGTGGCAGATCTCCGCAAATGGCAAAGCCACCAGAGAGTGCATGTCGCGAGGTGTACGAAGTGCTGGGCCGGGATCACCCATTCTCCCTTGCCTTCTGTCCGAAAAGTCTTAACGATAACTAATTTATCTTCCCCACCCTCCATGGCCACCTCCACGGCCTCCACCATACCCGCTCCAATGACGGTCACCGCCATGATGGCCACCGTCATGACGCCAGAAGCCGTGGCAGCCCACCAACCCCGAAGTCAGAACCAACAAAAAAATGATCAAGGTAAACTTCTTCATTGCCATCACCTCCTGTAGTTTTCATTAAGTAAGGCGTAGTGAGTCGAGAATTATTCATGTGAGGTGAATTGTACAACCGTATTTTTCCACCTTGGGGTGGTCCCTGTTTGCAGAGCAGAGGCACCCACCTTCGAGGATCGGGAGTCAACAGCGGCGATGAAGCATCTGTTGACGATTTAGGCAAACTTCCCCTTAGATATGTTTTACAAGGCATTCCTGTTAATCTCACGCACCTTTGTACCGTGTGTCAAACAGAGCACAGGCACGGTAAGTTTAGGTTAATAGGGATAGGCATAGAGATAGGGCCACCACCAGCCCGGATAATAATAAGTCCCTGATACCCCCCAATAACCACGAGGATAGTAGCCGTAGTATCCCCCACCGTAGTATCCCCCACCGTAGTATCCACCCCCGCCGTAGTATCCCCCA
>DATIGG010000463.1:0-2963 GCA_035454825.1 Thermodesulfobacteriota bacterium
AAGGGAAGTTCAAGGAAGGGGATACGATCACGGTGGATATCGATACCAGGAAAGGCGAACTGGTTTTCAGGGCATGAGGTCAAGACCGTCGCGTAGTGGCTAACCCGTAATGCCTCAGTTTCGCGTGCGTTAGATGTTGGAGGTCTTGCGTTCTGATCGTCCATAGGTTATGAAGGAGCTATGGACGAACAGGTTAGATATCGTGGCAAGACGTACACCACGGACGAAATCAAGGAAATCCAAGAAGTCCTCACGGTTCATCGAGACAGGAGCCGGTGGTTCATCTCCCGGGAGATTTGCCGTCGCTGGAATTGGACTCAGCCCAACGGTGTGCTCAAGGACATGATCTGTCGGGGTCTGCTCTTAAGATTAGAGGCCCGGAAGCTGATCGACCTGCCTCCCGCGAAGATCCCATCTCCTTACCCCGGGCGTAGAAAGCCTTGCCTTATTGAAGTCGATCAGACTCCGGTTGAAAGCCCTTTATCCGATCTCAAACCGATTGAACTGCTTGCGGTCAGACGGACCCCTCTGGAGAAGCTCTACCAGAGTCTCATCGAACAATACCATTATTTAGGGTATCAGCGGCCGGTGGGAGAACATTTAGAGTTCATGGCAATGTCTCAGGGGCGGCCTGTTGCCTGTTTGGGATGGTGTTCGGCCCCTCGTCATATTGGGTGTCGGGACCGGTATTTGGGATGGACCAAGGAGCAACGGGTCAAGCATCTTGCTTTCGTGATAATCAACACCCGTTTTCTGATTTTGCCCTGGGTGAGAGTGGCTCATTTAGCTTCTCACCTTTTAGGGAGAATGGCTCGAAGAATCTCACAAGATTGGCAACAGGTCTATCGTCATGAGGTGGTCTGGCTGGAAAGTTTTGTCGATCCGGAGCGGGGATTTTTGGGGACCTGTTATAAAGCGGCCAATTGGATTTACTTGGGGCAGACAACGGGGCGAGGGAAAGATGATCAGACGCATAAGGCAAACCGGAGTTTGAAGGCAGTTTGGGGATATCCTCTGAGAAGGGATTTTCGGCAGGTGCTTTGTGATTCGTTATTGTCCGGGCTGTTTTGAAAAGCAGCGCAAGATCGACGCCTTGACCGAGGAGATCCAGAGCCTCAAGGCAAAGCTGAGGTATCTCGAACGCAAAGAGCAAGAGGGCTATTTTGGTTCCTCGACACCCTCCTCGAAGGTTCCCTTCAAGGCGAACGCGACGAAGGACAACCAGAACAAGCGGGGTGGAGCGAAGAAGGGGCATCCGGGCCATGGCCGGCGAGAGTTCGATGAATCGGAGGCCGATGAGGTCATTGCCCTGGAATCGGAGGTGGGAGATCGATGTCCCCAGTGCGGCGGCCCTCTCCAGGACCGAGGCAGCGAAGAGCATTCGGTCATCGACATCCCTCCTTTGCAGAGCAAACGGGAGCTTTACGTGTCCCCCAAGCAGTATTGCCCCCGCTGCCGCCGAACATTTCATGCGCGTCTTCCGGGGGTTTTGTCCAATAACCTCCTGGGCAATCAACTCCTCGCGACGACGGCCACGATGCACTATCTTCACGGAGTGCC
Organism: Thermodesulfobacteriota bacterium; assembly: GCA_035454825.1. Classification (GTDB taxonomy): domain Bacteria; phylum Desulfobacterota; class BSN033; order BSN033; family UBA1163; genus DATIGG01. The sequence goes on from DATIGG010000463.1 coordinate 1,561, forward strand.
CATGGGGCGGATTTGTGCGCAATTCGGCTTGGGTTTAGGAACCTTGATCGATAACTTCCATCGGTTGGGGAAGCTCTTTGCCAGTGTGCCCGGTCGTTTGATCGAACAGTATCGCCAAGCCCCGGTCAAACATGCCGATGAGACGGGTTGGCCTGACGACGGCCAAAGGGGTTATGTCTGGCTCTTTGCGACGGTCAACATCAGTATTTTCTTATTCCGTAAAACCCGATCTTCCCAGGTTCCCCGGGAAGTCTTTGGAGACAAACCCTTACCGGGCACCCTCGTGGTCGATCGTTACAGCGCTTACAACAAGGCACCCTGTGCCCTTCAGTATTGCTTTGCCCATCTTCTCCGGGAAGTGGAGGATTTGGAAAAGGAATTCTCAGAGCAACAAGAAGTCAAGGCCTTTGTGGGTGTCTTTGCCCCTCTCTTGGCGACAGCGATGCACCTGCGTGCCTTACCCATCCCCGATGCTCAGTTCTATGAACAGGCCGCAAGAGTCAAAACCCAAATCCTCGAGGTGGTCCATGCTCCCGCCCAGCATCTGGCCATTGGTCGGATTCAAGAAATCTTCCACCACCACCAAGACCGGATGTACCGCTGGGCCGAAGATCGACAGATTCCGGCTGACAACAACCTCTCCGAAAGGGATCTGCGTCTTCTGGTCGTTGCTCGCAAGGTCAGCTTCGGTTCCCAATCCGAGGCCGGAGCCAACACCCGAGGCATCCTTATGACCGTGCTCCACACCCTTAAAAAAAGAGCTTCGGACGCCTGTGCAAAATTCAAAGCCGCCCTCGATCACCTCGCGAAAGATCCTACCCTTGACCCCTTTCCTCTTCTCTTTCCCAGCGACACCTCCTGAAAAGCCCCGTCTCCAGCATCCCCCCGAGAAATCCAACCAGCCATCAAAACCTCTCTGAGGTTGCAGACACCCTGCGCCCTCTTCCAGCCTCCTTTCTGCACGCGAAACTGAGGCATTACGTCATCCCGTATTTTCCCCTTGACAGGATTTCAAAAATATGATAGCAGTATATTCGCAATATCGTAAGAATATATTTCCTGGGTATCTTCTATTTCTTCCGTGGCGAGGAGGTCGACCTGATTGATGGCAACCGGATCGAGAAGCAAGAAAACGGTCGTATACGAGAATTTGAAGAAGAAGATCATCCACCATTCCTTGAAGGCAGGCGAACCCTTGAACGAAGCGGTCCTCAGCAAAGAATTGGGGACCAGTAAGACGCCCATCCGAGAGGCCCTCCAACAGCTCGAAAAGGAGGGCTTCATCGAAAACATCCCCGGCAAGGGCGCTTTTGTCTCAAGGATCTCTGTCCAGGATATTCGGGAGATCTTTGAGATCCGGGAGATTCTTGAGTGTGAGGTGGTAAGACGGGTGGTGCTGAAGG
>DATIGG010000464.1:0-4443 GCA_035454825.1 Thermodesulfobacteriota bacterium
CGAGGAGATCGACCGACTGATCAGGACCTATCTGAAAGATCCTGTGCGCGTGGAATTAAATAAGGAACAGATAGCCCCGCAGAGTCTTATTCACCATTTTCAGTACACGGAGCGACGGGATCGGCTCAATGTCCTGATCGAATACCTAAATCGGGAGAGGATCTCGCAAGCCATCATCTTCTGCAACTCACGTCATCACGGTGAAAAACTGATCCGGGAGCTGGAAGGAAAATTTAAATCGATCGGGTATATCCACGGGGGTCTGGAGCAATCGAAGCGAACCTCGATCTTCGAGCGTTTCCGACGAAAGGAGCTTGCCCTGCTGGTTGCCACGGACGTTGCCGGTCGGGGACTCGACTTCAGCCATGTCAGTCATGTCATTAATTATGATTACCCCTGCGACCTGGAAATCTACACTCACAGGACGGGAAGAACGGGGAGAATGGGACGATCAGGGATTGCCATGACCTTTGTGACCGATCAGGAATTGAGAGGCTTGAAATCCCTCTTCAAGGTAAACCGCATTGATCCCGTGTGGCACGGCAACGTCCCAAACCTTCAGACTGTCCACAGACATCATGAGAGACGAGAGAACAAAAGATACTTGAAGAGCCGGCCCCAGTCAATGCCCAGAGTAAAACCCTATCCAACCTCAGAAATGATCCCAGCACCCGCCTCGCCCCGGTAGCAGAAGTTATCAACCTTAATGACCGGGAGGTCATCCCGCAGGGGCGGTTAATAAGAATCCACGAGTTTGTCTGCGGGTTTCCTTGAGGAGCATATGAAACGCGAGGATTTGAGAAACATTGCCTTGATTGCCCATGTGGATCATGGAAAGACGACGATTGTCGATGGCTTGCTCAGGCAGTCAGGCATCTTCCGGATAAATGAGAAGGTCCAGGATCGGGTGATGGACAATATCGCCTTGGAGCGGGAGCGAGGCATTACCATCATGGCAAAGAATACGGCGATTGAATATAAGGGAGTCAAGATCAATATTGTTGATACGCCAGGCCATGCCGATTTCGGCGGGGAAGTGGAAAGGACGCTCAAAATGGTGGACGGGGTATTGCTCCTCGTCGATGCCTCGGAGGGCCCTCTGCCTCAGACACGATTCGTCCTGAAAAAGGCCCTGGAGTTCAATCTCCCACCTGTCCTTGTCATTAACAAGATCGACCGGTCCGATGCAAGGATCCGGGAGGTACTTAACGAGGTCTACGATCTCTTTATTGATCTCGATGCCACAGAGAAGCAGCTTGAATTTCCGATCGTCTACACGAACGCCAAGCTCGGAATTGCGAAACTCCATCCGGAGGATGATGCCAAAGACCTCCGATGTCTATTTGAACTTATCCTTGGTGCCGTTCCGCCTCCCGAAGGAGACGGAGAAGGACCGCTGAAGCTTCTGGTGACCAACATCGACTATAACGATTATGTGGGTAGACTCGCCATCGGAAGAATCTTCGGAGGATCGGTCAAGGTCGGGGACTGGGTATCCATGATCAACGGCAGAGGAGACCCGATCAAGACGAAGGTGACCTCGCTCTATGAATTTCAGGGGCTTGAACGAGCAGAGATCCAACAAGCCCGGGCAGGCGATATCGTTGCCCTGGCCGGGCTTGAAGGAATCAATATTGGGGATACGATCACCGATACCGAACATCCGGAGCCACTTCCGAGAATTGCGGTGGATGAGCCCACCATCTCCATGGTTTTCTCTGTCAACACATCGCCTTTTGCCGGCCAGGAGGGAAAGTATGTCACTTCGAGAAACCTGAGGGAACGGCTTGAAAAGGAGCTCCTCTATAATGTGTCGATCAGAGTTGACTTTGATGCCATCGATTCTTTCAAGGTGATGGGAAGAGGGGAACTGCAGCTTGCGATCCTGATCGAGATGATCCGGAGGGAAGGCTATGAGCTTTCCGTGTCAATGCCTGAGAGCATTACCAAAAGCATGAACGGCGCTCTTCACGAGCCCATGGAGCATCTGGTCATCGATGTGCCGGAGGAATTCATAGGAGTCGTAACACAGCAGGTGGGAATCCATAAAGGCAGGATGCAGAAGATGAACAATAATGGCCACGGAAGGGTCCGCCTTGAATTCCGGATTCCATCAAGAGGACTGATCGGCTTTCGTTCCCAGTTTCTCACCGACACAAGAGGGACAGGGCTCTTCAATCACCTTTTCGATGGGTATGAGCCCTGGCATGGCCCTATGACAAAGCGCTCCACCGGAACCCTTGTTGCGGACCGACCAGGCAAGACGACTACCTATGCGCTCTTTCACCTCCAGCCCCGGGGGACACTCTTTGTCAAGGAGAACACACCTGTCTACGAGGGGATGGTGGTGGGTGAGAATTCCAGAGAGAACGATCTCGATGTCAATGTGACCAAGGAGAAAAAACTCACCAACATGAGAGCAGCAGGCTCGGATGATGCCTTGCAACTCATCCCGCCTAAGCTCCTGAGCCTTGAGCAGGCCATCGAGTTTATCAAAGAAGATGAGCTGGTTGAGGTGACTCCATCAAGCGTGCGCATCAGAAAAAAGATTCTCGAATCAAACAAGAGACCCAGATACAGGAGTTAAACAGATATCGAAAAAGAGATCGACATCCAGGAAGACGATTAACGCAATAGTGTCATGATTGATTCAGCATCTCGCTTCTTCCTTTTTAGTGAGATCCTGAAACCAGTTCAGGATGACAGGTCTAAAGAATTTCAACTATTTTTGATTAGACTTTATTTACTCTCCGTGGGAAATTTGGCCTTTTCCCATTCTTTCCAGCCGCCCTTCAGAGCATAAACCTTGGTATATCCTTTTTCTATGAGTTGAAGTGCCACACTGGCACTGGTCGCTTCGCTCGCTCAGGCACAGTAGAGGACCAAGATTTTATCCTTTGGATACTTCTCTTCCCAGGTGCTCAGTTTTCTCGGATCCTCTCTGACGGCTCCCTTAATCTTCTGATTGCTGCCGTTCCAGTCGGCATTGGCCCGCACATCGACAATGACCACTTCCGGATTACCAAGCATTTCTTTCAATTTTTCCTTGGTGATTCTCGGAACATCGTTGGCCGGCACGATCGAAATAAGAACCCAGGACAGAACAACGCCCAATATGATAAGAAGTCTCATCAGCGATTTCCCCTTCATCCTTTTGCCTCCTTTCATGATCTAATAGCTTCCATATACACTTTTGGTTCATCCGGGTATTGAGTGGGTAACCTCCCCTTATGTTAAGGGGAGGTGTGGAGGGGTTACTTTCAGCCCCAGTTCAGCCTTAACCCCCCTTCGTCCCCCCTTAATTTAAGGGGGGAATAGAGGAGGTTACTCTTAAGAGGGAGAAAACACCCACACAAAAGCCCGAAGAACTACACTTTTTTTGTTTATAACATAAGAACTGTAACCCGGTCCATTCTTGTCTGAATATTCACTGCGGAGGATCCCTCCCGGTCAAACGCATCTTGACTTTCTCTCGACAATTTAATAAAGTCCTGTCTAATGAAAAAAGTAATCGATATCCATATCCACATTGGCGGCCCCGGGGACTCAGGATCAGGGTGCCGGATGTCCCATGAATTCATGTTCAGCCCTGCCTTTGCAGCGATGCTCATTGCCCTTCAAGCAAGTATCTCCGACTTCAGGGATGAAAGAATCAGGGAAATGATCGTCTCGACGATCAACTCTTCTCAAAGGATCGATTACGGGGTGCTTCTCGCTCTGGACGGGGTCTACAAGAACGGAAAATATTTCGAATCCGAGTCCCATCTGGTCGTCCCGAATGATTATGTGATAGACATTGCAGAAAAGAATTCCCGCGTCCTTTTTGGTGCTTCGGTCCATCCCTACCGGAACAAGAAAGAGAGAATAGCCGAAACAAAGCGCTGTATTCATCAGGGGGCTGTCCTTTTTAAATGGATCCCCTCCAGTCAGCAGATTGATCCACAGGATGATCGATGCCTTCCTTTTTATGAGATCCTTGCTGAAGAGAGTGTTCCACTCCTGTGCCATACAGGAGCAGAGCTTGCTGTGCCAACCTCAGATTCTGACGCGAATAAATTGAATGACCCGAGGAGGCTTAAGAGGGCTTTGGATATGGGTGTCAAGGTGATTGCAGCCCACTGCGCTACGCCTTATCTCGGAGGCATTCTGCCCGCGGATAAAGACTACTTTGAAGAGCTCATGGCCATGCTCAAGGTTTCTGAAAAGAGGGGATGGAATCTCTATGCAGATCTCTCCGCCTTTTGTACCCCTACAAGGATCGGTTATCTCAAGAAGATTCGTAAGATCATCAACAAAGGGGAAATCGATCCTTCCCGGTTTCTCTTTGGAAGCGACTTTCCGATCCCCATCATCGATATCAATATCTTCAAAAAACCGGGAGGGCTTCAAGAGCTATTCGAGTGGATCAAAGACAAGGGTAATCCGCTGGATAATAATTATGAC
>DATIGG010000465.1:0-19850 GCA_035454825.1 Thermodesulfobacteriota bacterium
AGAAAGATAAACCAGGGCAAAAATTGAGCCGGAAAGTTGTAGAGGTAATAATAGAAAGGCCGGACATGGCTCCATCCGCCGGAGTACCGATTCAGGCTATGCTTAAAGAGGGTCTCGTTCAGGTAAACCTGACCTCCCTTCAAGACCGCGGGAATATACCAGGACAGAACAAGGAAGAGGAGAAGAAGCATTCCCGTTGGAAGCTTCATCTCTTTTATCCCTTTCCAGTCCCGCTGAACCAGGAGGTAAATCAAACCCACCAGGAGCGGAAGAATAAAGCCCACAGGCCCTTTGGTGAGGGTGGCCAGTGCCATGCCAACGTAGAATCCATAAATCCAAAAACTTCTTAAACTTTCCCGCCTCATCGAGTTTCCCCTCGTCTCATCCCTCTCCCCCTTGGGGAGACGGGACCGGTGAGGGGGAATCCACTGATACCATTGGACAAAACAAAAAAGGGAAGCCGTCGTGAAGAAGGTAAGAGTCACATCAATATTTGACCGTGTGGAAAGATAGGCGAATTCGAGGCTTGTGGCAAGGATCAACCCTGAATAGAATCCGGACCGGGAAGTGTAAATGTTTCGCCCAAGAAAATAGGCCAGAAGCACCGTGAGAGTGCCGAACAGGGCGGATGGGAATCTCACGGAAAAAGATGAGAAGCCTTGCCATAGATAGGAAGAGAAGGCAATGAGCCAGAAAAAGAGCGGAGGCTTGTCCGTGTACATTTTCCCATTGTTATGCATCAGAATCCAATCCCCGCTCTGAACAATCTCTCTTGCCACCTGTCCATAGCGGGGTTCATCCGGGTTCCAGAGATCCCACTGCCCCAGATTAATGAAATAGAGAAAAAGGCAGAATGTCAGGAGAAGACCAATCTGCCCTATCGTGCGAGGCACGATGCTGTCAGACACGTTATCCATTATTCCGAACCTCTCTCTTTCATCGGATTTCTGACTGTCATCCTTCGTGCTCACCTTTTAAGGACTCAAGGAGGCTAAGACCAAACGTTCCCTCCGGCGCTGCTGAAACTCCCTAACGATCTTGAGGGGAAACCCTCCATCGAACTTGAGCATTTCATATTTTTTTTTCGTCATCAAGACAAAAACTTTCTCCTCCTTTTTCAACTGGGTTAAAAGATTTCCAAATTCTTTAATTTGGGGGATAGGAGCCTCCGGATCGAGATAAAAGTTAACTTCTTCCAGAACACTGACGTCGAGATGATAACTATAGAGGGGAGCACCCCGGAGGATCGGTCTCAGTTCAGCCACAAGCACCTTTCCCGGTGAGTAGAGGACATCGTTTTTGATCCAATAAAACTCACGGATATGCCAGGCCAAAATCACCCCGATCAGGGGAATTAAAAAATACAAGAACTTCTTCTTCCATCTCCCTCCCAGCATCAGGGCTAAGGGAGGCAGGGCAGGAAGAAGATACCGCGATACCCTCACCTTAAAGAGTGTGAGAAGAACAAAAAGGAGAACAAACCAGATGAGAATGAGGGGTTCTGGTGAGCGCCAGATCCCTGATCTTTCCCGCCAGAGGGCAATACCGAGAAAAGGAAGCAGAATGGACCAGGGAGCAAATTGACCCCAGATTTGAATAAAATAAAAGTAAAAAGGGGCTTGCCGGGAAAAGGCATGGGCCGCCTTGAGAAGGGCAAAACTCTGGTCCAGCCCAAATCGTTGAACGAAGAGGATGGCCCAGGGCAAAACAATCAGCAATAGAATGAAATAGCCCAGAAGGAAATCTCGACTCACAAAAATCCGAATCCTTTTCTCCTTGATTAGAAAGGCAGCCAGAATCGTAAAGGGGATGAAGAAACCGAAGGGTCCCTTCGTCAGGACGGCCAGGCCCATAGAAAAAAATGAGAGACCGAAATAAAGGGAACGTCTTTTGGAGGCTTCCTCGTATCCTCGATAAAAAAAGTAGATCGAGAGGAGGATCAGGAGACAGAGGAGCATGTCTGTTTTGGCCAGGCGGGCTTGGGAGAAAAACTGATAACTCGATAGCAAAATTCCCGCTGAAAAAAGTCCAGGCAGGACGCTTCCGTATATCCGTCTTCCCAGGAGGAAAAGGATGAGAATTCCTAACCAGGCAGAGAGAGCCGAAGGGAACCGTGCAAGGAATGGTGTCACAGAGCCGTAAAGATAGGAGGGGATAGCAATCAGCCAGAAGAGAAGAGGGGGTTTATTCAGGTAAACCGCTCCGTTGTATCGCGGCACGACCCAGTCACCCGAGCGGATCATCTCCCGGGCAACTTCTGCATATCGGAGATAATCATGGTTCTCAAGACTTCTGCCCCAGAGGTTGAAAAAGAGGATGAAACCGGAAGCAATGATAAAGCCGCCGAAGATCCATCCTTCATTCTTTTTCCAGTCTGTCACGTCCAGATCCTTTTCAAGAGCTAATGAGAAGAAGTGGCCTGGGTCTTCTTCCTGTGGATGAAATAGAGATTCCGGAGATAGATGATAGGGTTAAGGAGATAGGCAGCGATAAAGACGGGATCCATCTGCCGGATAGCGTAGGCAAGAAGAATCAGCCCTCCTCCCAGACTGAAATACCAGAAGGCAACGGGAATAACACTCTCCTTCCTCTTCTCAGAGGCAATCCATTGGACGACGAATCGCATCGTGAACATCGCCTGACCCAGGAACCCAAAGATCACCCAGAAATCAAGTTGAAATTTGGGGTACCTCAGAGAAAGGTCTCGGAAGAAATCGGTGACAATAGTAAATACAGATAGCACTTCCATCTTAAATCCTTTCCTCAATTTCATAACGGAGTTGGCGACTCTTCATCCACCGGACCGCCAAGAGATCGGCGAACGCAACCCACATCCGGTTCCAGGTTGTATATTTTGACACCCCAAATTGCCTGGGATGATGGGCAACGGGTATCTCAATCACCCGGAATCCCTCCATCTTCACCAGTGTGGGCATGAATCGGTGCATCCCTTTATAGAGCTTGAGATTCTGGAGGCATTCCCTCTTATAAGCCTTGAAGGTACAACTGCTGTCCTGAATCGATTCGCCGCTTAACCTGTTCCGGATCCGATTAGCTATCTTTGAAGTGATCCGTTTAACCCACGTGTCCTGTCGTTTTTGCCGCCAGCCGCTCACCATATCGTATCTTTTGATGTATTCCAAAAGGGTTGGGATATCCTTTGGGTCATTCTGGAGATCCGCATCCATTGTGATGACGACCTCTCCCCTTGCCTCTCTCATTCCTGCATCTATAGCAGCTGTTTCACCGCAATTGTACTTAAACCCCAGGATCCGGATCCGGGGATAGGTGGAGACCCTCTCCTTCAGAATCTCCCGGCTCCTATCCTTGCTTCCATCATCCACAAAGATCATCTCATACCTTTTCCCCAGCGGTTCCAGGACTTCAACCAGCTTGGGAATCAGAATGGGAAGGCTCTCCTCCTCATTGTAAACCGGCGCCACAACTGAGATATCAATCTTTCTCTGCGCATCCACAGCCCTCCGCACCTCCCTTTTTGAATAGTATTAGGAAACGGCCCTAAAAAATACCCTAAATTCAGAATTTTCAATTCTGGCCAAGGATAATTAAAATTCCCCCTCACCCTTTCCCTCTCTCCAACGGGAGAGGGAGAAGATAACCATGAATCATTTAATCATTGATGTCCCGCTTCCTAAAAGATTTGATGAAAAAAATGAGCGAACCGATTCCCCAGATCATAATGAAAAAAGTGAAACCATAAAGGATCCAAACCCTGCCTTGAAGAGCCGGCAGGAGGTGGACAAATACCCGCTCTTCAAACAAATCTTCGATGCTGAATCCTTCTTGAAGGGCGATCATTTCCTCAGTAACTTCATTCGGTCTCACCGTTACCTTCAGAATGTGGTGAAATTTTCCCCACGTGGACTGCGTTTCTTTGAGCCGGCCTCCACCTCCTGCAATGATATAATTCACCCCATTCCTCTGGCCTCTCCAGTACCCATGATAATGCCCAAAAAAGCAGCTCGTAACCTTATAGGATTCCAGAAGGGAATAGAATTCTTCTTCACTGGGGAAAAAATCATGGATGTATTCAAACAATTTCGGTGGATAGTGGATGAAGACAAAAATATGTTTCCTGCCCTCCCCTTGGGTGGACAGGATTTTCTTGAGGTAATTCAAATATTCATTCGGGTTCTGGGGATCGATTTCGGTCAGGATAAGGAGGCATTGGTTGAAGACGAAATGGAAACTTCTTGCTCCGTAAAAGGAATTAAAACCCTCGCGCGTCATTCTCCGTTCTCGATCCTTGATCCTGACGGAGGCATAATCAATATCGTGATTTCCAGGAACGAGAAAAACAGGAAAAGGTGGGTTAACTTTTGTGGTCATCTCCGTAAGAAAATAGAGGTGATCCCATCGATCCGGCTTTTTCACAAAATCCCCTAAATGGATCATGAACGAGTACTGGCCGTTTTCCAGTGCCAATTTGATGAGATCTTCTCCCCTCTCACTCCCCTGGGTATCTCCAACAACCAGAAAAGAGAAGGGAAATCCCTTTTCCTTGAGACTCCTCACATTGGATTCTTTGTTCCCGATCCGGTGGCCAGAAGGTATCCTCTTCAGGTCTCTATCGAATCCGATGGCAATGATCAGAAGACCACCGAGCAGAAGAGAAAGATGGAGATTGAACAGACAGAAGATTCTTTTCCACCCAAAGATGCTTCTCCAGTTGATTCGACTCAAATCATGCACTCCCTTTGCCAGCAAGAATCAAAAAAGACCCATTTTGTTGGATGATCCGTTTATTTCCATAATCTGGTCAGATTTTACCACGGGTGAAGTCCCCCCTCACCCTTGCCCTCCCCCTCCGAGGGGGGAGGGGTGGGTGGGGGAGGACCTATCCATGTTCTTTTTCGTGCAATATTTAAGGTTAACCAGTCTTTTATAACACAACGAGAGAGCGGCCGGGATTAAATCAGGATTAAGTTTTCTTAATCTGAGACGTTACCGCCTCAAGAACTTACCAAGATGAAACTTTTGTCTTATAATAACCCAGACGAAAAATGAGGAGCTATTCATTAGAATTGTGAGCGCGACTAAACAAAATCAAAGCAGAGGAAAGATCAAAGTCGATTGTCGCCACTTCCTGGGAGACAGACCGTGTCGTTTTCACAAGGCAGAGGGGGTGAAGTGTCTGGATTGTATCAATTATAGCCCGGTGAAGACGCGGATCTTGATCATTAAATTGGGGGCGATGGGCGATGTTTTACGAACGACCTCAATACTTCCGACCCTCTCCAACCATTTCAAAAAGCCTCATCTGACCTGGATTACCCGGAAGGAATCTCTTGATCTCCTTGAGAACAACCCCCTTCTAAATTCGACCCTGGAGACCAACTCAGATACTCTGGCAAGACTCCACGTAGAGGCCTTCGACCTGGTGATCAATCCTGAAACATCCAAAGAGAGCGCGGCTCTGGCAACAATTGCCAAAGCTGAAAAGAAGAGGGGCTATGGGCTGTCCCCCAGGGGATCTGTTTTCCCTTATAATGCAGCGGCAGAAGAGGTCTTCCGAATGGGTCTCCTCGATGACCTTAAAAGGAGGAACCAAAAATCATACGAACAGCTCATCTGCCAACTTTCCGATCTCCCCTATGAGCGAACTGCTCCGAGCCTCTACCTGAAAAATGATGAGATAAAATTTGGAGAACAATTTTTAAAGCGAAACCGGCTCTTGAAGAAGAGGCCGATCGTAGGGATTAATACGGGTGGAGGCACGCGTTGGCCCCTGAAGCGATGGACTACGGACGGGTTCATCAACCTCGGGAAAAGAGTCTCCCGCCAACTGGGGACTCCAATTCTTCTCTTCGGAGGTCCGGCAGAGGTAGAGATCAACAGGAGAATCTCGGCGCAAGTTGGACGGAACCTGATCAACACGGGATGTTTTAACCCTCCAAGACAGTTTGCAGCCCTCATCAACCTCTGCGATATCCTGGTCACAGGGGATAGCCTGGCCCTTCATATCGGTCTGGCCCTCCATAAAAGAATGGTCGTGCTTTTGGGTCCTACGTCAGAAGCAGAGATCGACCTCTATAATCTCGGAAGAAAGATCACCGCAGAAATGGACTGTTTGTGCTGCTATCGCCAGGTTTGCGACCGATCTCCAAACTGCATGGAAAGCATTTCCGTGGAGACCGTTTATCGGGCCGTGCAGGAGCAGCTAAACTCTATCAGCCTTTAACCCCGGCAGTCGAAGGCCGCGGCCTTTGACCGGGATGTCGCCCCACAGGGGCGCTGGGCGGTTATCTCGGTCTTGATCGGACGGCTCCACCGGATGAAAATCTTTGTCACGCTCCCTACATTTAACGAAGGCAAGAACATTGAACCACTCCTTCGAGAGATTCGACGCCAAGATCCCGACATCGGTATCGTCGTCGCTGATGATGATTCGCCGGATGGGACATGGAAAATGGTAGAGGAAATCTCAAAGAGAGACCCGAACGTTTATCTCCTGAGACGAACTACCTGTAAGGGAAGAGGTTCTGCCGGGGTCGATGCCTTTCGATTTGCCCTCGAGCAGCATGCCGATGTGGTAATCGAAATGGATGCAGATTTCTCCCATGATCCCAAGTATATTCCCTTGTTTTTGGAACGAATCAATGAATTCGATCTCGTCATTGGATCACGGTCGGTCCCGCTCGGACAGGATCTAAGGAAATCACCTGTCCGGAAATGGATCACCCATCTCTCTTCTTTTTACACAAGGTTTGTTCTCGGCCTTCCTTTCAGCGATTGCAATTCAGGGTACCGCTGCTTCAGACGAGAAGTGCTCGAAGCCGTGGATCTGGATACCATCCTTTCCACGGGACCATCCATTGTTCAAGAATTGTTATTTAAAGCCTATCTGCTGGGTTTCTCTATCTGCGAAATCCCGATCGTCTTTGTAGAGAGGGAGGCAGGAGAGTCAAAACTCAATCTCAAGAGACTCCTCAAAGGATTTTTAATGGTTTTGAGACTGAAGGTATTTCACCGGCTTGGAAGATTAAAAGAATCCAGATCGTAGCCCCCCAAAAAGCATGAAAGAATTGGGAACCTGCGCCCCGGCCCGCAAGGACGGGCGCCTTGTCGAAACTTTAGGATGCGGGCCATCACATGTTAGGGTAACCTTCCCTTATCCTGATGATAATCAGGATTGCTTCGGCATCTCGTTCTTCTGCGAAGGCGGAATCTTCTCCTCTTGAAACTCCCCGATCTTGAGCTTTATGGTACTGCTGAATAGGAGGAGGACTACTCCCAGAAGAACCTGACTCCAGTGGGCGATGATCCTGTCCCAGATGATGAGGGGATAAGCCACCGGGTTCCCGATCCCCAAAAACTCCAGAAGTTTTAACATGCTCAATTCCACAGCCCCCAGCCCGGAGGGAGTAAACGGAATAGCCGTCAGAAAGGCTGCTGAAGAAGTGATAAATAGTACTGGAATGAGATGGATTTCAAGGGCAGTCGACTTGCAGACGAAATAGAATCGACCTGCCTCCAATAACCAGATGAACGTTGTCGTCACCAGGATAAAGGGAATATCTTTCCTTCTGATCCTGAGCCCTTCCCGGAAGGATTCGATCAGGCCTCTGAACCTTTCAAACCTGTGAGCCATGGGAAACCGCCTGTAGTAATGGAAAAAAAGCCACATCAGCAACAGCAGTCCCAAGAGGCAGGGTCCCACCACCTTCATGGCAAAAAGGAATTCTGAAGGAATCTTGTCACCAAAGAGCAGGAAGGCCGTACCCATTGCAAAGACCACGACGATCACAAAATCGAAGACCCTCCAGAGAAAGATCGATCCCAGTGAAAAAGAGCGGCTCAAGGAAAAGTTGATCTTCATCAGATGGGCGCCATAGACGTCCCCCAGTTTGGCTGGCAGAACACAATTCAGGCTTTGAAAGAGAAAGATGATCTTTGCGAGATCGAAGGTTCTTCCCTGAAACCCAGCCTCCTGGATCATCCTTTTCCAACGGTATCCTCTCAGGAAATAGGACAGGTAGTGAGAAAGAAAGGCCAATAGAATAAAGAAAGGATCCACCTTTTTCATGGAGCGAATGATTTCTCCAGGGTTAGCCTTAGATAAGAAGAGGTAGAGAAGAATCAGGGAGACGAGAAAGGATAGGAGCGTTCTTTTCCAGAGGCGATTTTTACGAGGCATGGTCTTCCTGTGGGTTAGCAAAGAATAAGACCTTTTACTTTCGATTCGATATGATTACTTTGTGTCCTTCCTGGTCGATGACATAAGCCATTTGTCCGAATTTTTCATCCCTTTCAAAAAGATTTCTTTTGATAATGCAAAAAACTCTTTCATTCGAACCTAAAAGGTTCATCAGCTCTTTACGGGTGTTTAAGATGAGAGCCCTTCGATGGGTATAGAATAAGGCTGAGTCCCTCATGACACGGGCGAATACCAGTTTTTCCCCAGGAGCGAGCATCCCGTCCAACTTCTGAGCAAGCCTCTTCGTGGAGCGATAGGGGTCCACAGATGGAACGATCATCAAATCAAGAAAGAGGATCACTGAAACGACCATCCCGGCCAGGGCAAAGAAAGAAGCCTTTATGCGCCTTCTTAAAAAAAGGAAAAAGGATAAGGCAACACCGATCAAGGGGAGAAGAACGATGGACTGGATTTGAAGGAGATCTAACCCATATTCGGATTCGAAATCCTTCGGAGGAATCACCCCGAAGTAAATCAGGATAACCAGCAAGATCCCTAAAAAGGTGAGGAAGGAATAGAAGAATCCTCTCAGGAGTTTTGACTCTCTAGTCTTTAACAAATCATGCCAGAGGATTCCGACCAGGAGCGAGATGGCTGGAAAGGAAGGGAGAAGGTAGGTCGGGAGCTTGGAACTGGCCGCTGAAAAAAAGAGAAAAATAACAAGAACCCACAGAACGAGAAATACGATTCGTTCATCTCTCCCTTTGAATGGCCCTCGAAGGGCACGAAGGATCGCCACGGGCAAGAAAAAGGACCAGGGTAAAAACCCGCCCATTAAGACCGGGAAATAGTAATAGAAGGGTTCCTGGTGGATCGCCTTTGAAGAAAGGAACCGCATCACGTTTTGATGCAGGATAAAATAGCTGATGTAATCCCTGTTTCTGAAGCTGATGAGGACATACCAGGGAGCGGCAATGGCAAAAAACAGGAGAATACCCCAGAGGCTCCAAAGCTCTCTCAAGAAGCTCAGTCTTTTCTCCAAAAGAAGAAAGAGACCGATGATCAGAAGAGGTAGCAGGATACCAACAGGCCCTTTGGCCAAGACGGCAAAACCAGAGGAGACATAAAAAAGAAGAATGTCCCTTTTTCGATCTCCGCCTTTCTTGAACCCTCTGTAAAAAAAGAAGAGAGACAGAGTGATAAAGAAGGCCAAGGCGATATCATGAACAACCGCTCTGGAGAGAATCAACTGCTCCCCACTGGTAGCCAGGATAACGCCACCCAAAAGTCCGACCATGGGACCAAACAGGGTTCTTCCAAGGACATAGACCACCAGGACGCATCCCGTTCCTAAAATGGCTGAAGGTAACCGGGCAGCAAATTCCGTGAATCCAAAGACCAAAAAAGAGAGGGAAACAAACCAATTATAGAGAACGGGCTTATCATAAAACTTTTCTCCATTGAAGGTGGGAGTAATCCAATCGCCACTCAAAACCATATCCTTCGAGGTGGCGGCGTGCATGCCCTCATCGCCATCCCACAAAGGACGAGCATCCAGATGGAAAAAGAAGAGGAGATAACAGAGAAAGAGCAGGATAAAGATGAAGAAAATCTCTCTCTTTTCAAAGGCCTCGCCGGAGGCCGAAGTCATATTTCCGTTGTCCATCGCTATCTTGGTCTATTCAGTGAAGCATCCTGCAAGGGGAAAGAGACCGTGAAGGTCGATCCCTGGTTCGCCTCGCTTTGCACTTCTATTGTCCCGTGATGGGCCTGGACAATCCATTCCGAAATGCTCAGCCCAAGGCCAACCCCTCCCGTTTCCCTTGATCGGGATTTATCGACGCGATAAAAACGTTTGAAAATCTTGTCCTGTTCTTCTTTTGATATCCCGACCCCTGTATCTTTCACGTGAACCCGAATGGTTTTTCCATCCGTCTCCAGAGCAATACGAATGGACCCCTTGGAAGTATATTTGATGGCATTATCGATCAAGTTCGTGAAGAGCTGTTGGAGGCGGATCTTATCACCGACCAGGATCGCTTCCTCGCGGACATTGACTTCGAACGTTAATCCTTTCTGCTCGGCAAGGACCTGGAAAAGGTCGCCAAGGTCTTTCAAGAGGAGGTCCAGCCGCAAGGGAGTCTTCGTGATCTCCATTTGAGTCGCGTCAAACTTGGACAGGAGAATCAAATCATTACTCAATTGATTGAGACGGTCAAACCCTTCAATAAAATGGACCAATGCCTCCTGATATTCCTCAGGGGTCCTCGGCTTCGAAAGGAGGACCTCTGCCTCTCCCCTCATGGCGCAGAGAGGCGTTCTTAGCTCATGAGAGGTATCGGCTGTAAACTCAGCCAGCCGTTTAAAAGAGGATTCTAAGCGGCCGATCATCTCATTGATGGTCTGGATCAGATCGTCCATTTCATCGCCGGTCCCTCTTGAGGCCAGCCTTTCATTCAGATTTTCGGAAGTGATGCTCTGGGTTTTCGAAACAATGTAACCGATGGGAGAAAGGGACCTGCGGGCCAGCACCCAGCCTCCCAGCGCCCCAAGGATCAAGACAATGGGAAGCGCTGCCATCAGGCTGTTCTTAAAATTCGAAAGACTCTTCCTGACAAAGTAAAGATGCGTCCCAAACTGGATGATGTAGATCAACTGACTCTTTTCAATCAGGGGAGTGCTGACGACCCGAAGGAGTCTTTTCTGACCTGAAAAAGAAATATCCTCTCGCGTCCTTTTTCCTATTCTGGCATTGTGGACCACCTTCTCAAAAGGAGGATACTGGATTCCATCAAACCCCTTTGACCGATAAATGAGCTTTCCTTGATCATTTAGGATCTGGAAAAAGAACGGATAATATCTCCGGGCGGCTGCCTCATTCTCGAATTCCTGAAAAAGGGTTGGGTCGGCTGATGCTTTTCTCAGGATTTTTCCCAATTCGTTGGTTTCATCAAGAATGAACCGATCGACTTCTTTCAAGAGCTGGCGCTCGAGACCGACGTAGAGAAAAACACCAATGATCCCTACAGAGACCAGAAAGGTGAAGACATACCAGACGGTCATCTTCACATCGGTTCTCCGGAGAAGTCTAGTCCCGTTCTTCCAGGACATAACCCACTCCTTTAACCGTGTGGAGAAGCTTCGGTTCAAAGTTTTTATCGATCTTATTTCTCAAATGAGACACATGAACCTCCACAATGTTCGTGGACGTATCAAAATGGTAATCCCAGACCTTTTCTGTAATCATCGTCCGGGTGATGAGCTCACCCGCATGCCTCATGAAAAACTCGAGAAGGGCATACTCTTTTGGGGTGAGGTCAATTCTCTCTTTCCCGCGGAAGACCCGGTGACCGTCGGTTTCCAGTATCAGATTGGCCCTCTGTAGCTTGGACGGAGGGCTGACCCTTTTCTCTCTCCGAAGAAGGGCATGGGTCCTGGCTAAGAGTTCACTGAAAGAGAAGGGTTTGGTGAGATAGTCGTCTGCCCCCAAGTTGAGCCCATGAACGATGTCGCTTTCCGAATCTTTGGCTGTTAGAAAGATAACCGGAGTGTCAATCGCCATTGTCCTTAGCCTTTTGAGAACCTCCACCCCATCCATCTTGGGAAGCATGATGTCCAGAACGATGAGATCGTAATTCCTTTGAAGGCCAAGACGTAATCCTTCCTCTCCATCCGGAGCCAGGTCCACCGAAAAAGCACTCTCAAGGAACCCTTTCTTAACGAACCGGGCAATCCCCTTGTCATCCTCAACGAATAAAATCTTCATGGATCTTCTTCGGGCCTCGCTCCCTCATCTGTCCTTAAATTTTCTATTGACTTTAAAAAACCAGAAGATAGCGCCCAGGGCAACCAGGCCGAGGACCACAACTCCTGCAATATGCTCAACCCTCTTTAAACCTTTTACCCAGACCGGGATGCTATTTCCTCCCCAATAACCTATCCCGCCCCAGATTCCAATGGTAAACAATGCAGAGACGGCATCCACGATCAGGAATTTGATTGCAGGGATTCTCATCACTCCTGAAACCAGGAAGAGCTGTGCCCTGATTCCAATGACGTGTCTCCCCAAAAAAATAACCCATGAACCCCAAACCTTGAATTTTTCTTCAATTTTCAATAGATTCTCGGGAGAAATAATCTTATGAAATTTTTTATGTTCAACCACCCTCCTTCCATACTTTCTTCCAACCATGTAGAGAAAAAAATCGGTCAACAACAGACCGAAATAAACGACGAGGATGGCAGGAACAGGGCGAATGACGTCTTGAGATAGAAGGACTCCACTTAAAAGAAGGGTTGCATCTTCTGGAAACGGCAGACCAATCCCGCCGAGGATAAGAAGGATAAATATTCCCAAGTACGGAAACTGTTGCGTAAGCAGGGAGGTTTCTTCCATAATCGTTAAACAAAACTCATAAAACACCTTAAATATACCATGGTTAGAAGGATCGGGGCAATAGTTGAGAAGACTTCACTGGAATTCAGACGGTAAGACGATAGACTTCAGACATCATGCAGAAAATAGATTTCGTCTAACGGTAATGGTAACGATGCCCGTATTGTTATTCGGTTATCCCGCTATAGGCGGGATTGGTCCTAAGAACTTGACGTAACCCCTTGACACTAAGCGAAACGGGCCTCCTTGCGGTAACCTTAACCCAAGACTGGAGGCCATTTTCATGGTTCAAGGGCGTCCTCCGGGCATGGGGCACTAGACTGGAAACGGGAAAGGGCAGACCTCATCTTGTTTGTTTCGAAGGCGATGCTTCTGCTTCCGTTTTTTCTGAGAGGATGCCTTTCTTTAGGTAGATCGGGCGAACCATTTCCCTTAAGAGAGGAAGTTTCCGCATAAAGACAAAAGCCCCTACGAGGCAGGAGGCTCCACCGATGGCTAAAGTCACGGGAGCTCCAATCCTGCTTGCCAGACTCCCACCCAGAAGGCTCCCGAACGGTGCCATTCCCATAAATGACATGGTGTAGAGACTCATCAGCCGCCCCCGTTTGTCATCGTCTACCATCGTCTGCAAAACGGTGTTGCTCGATGCCATCTGCACCATCATGCCAAAACCGGTCAGAAGCAGCAGAAATAAAGAAAGCCACAAAATACGCGAGAAAGAAAAGGCTATCAGACCAATTCCAAAAAAGCCTGAAGCAATGGCGATCAATCTTCCCAATCCAAGCACACTTGTTCGCGAAGCCAGGTAAAGGGCACCCAGCACGGCACCAACCCCTGATGCGGCCATGAGAAAACCAAAGGTTTGGGGTCCACCTTGAAGAATATCTTTTGCAAAAACAGGCATGAGTGTCGTGTAAGCCATCATCACCAAACTCATCCACCCGAGGAAGATCAATACAGAACGAATGGGCAGAAAACCGAAGGCGTACGAAAATCCCTCTTTTAATCCTTGTAAGATAGGGGTCCCCTTCGATTCCCTTTCATGCTTCGGTATCTTCATGGCCAGCAGGGCCATAATGACGGCGAGAAAACTGATACCGTTAAGGAGAAAACACATCCCTTCCCCCAGAATGGAAATAAGGATGCCCGCGATGGAGGGTCCCACCAGCCTTGCGCCATTGAAGAGAAACGAGTTCAGGGCGATGGCATTTCCCAGGTCTTCTCTCCTCTCGATCATTTCAACAACAAAGGCCTGGCGGGTGGGCATGTCAAAGGCATTTACAAGGCCAAGAAAGATCGCGAGAAGGATGAGATGATGGACATCCACCGAACCCGTGAGAGTGAGATAGGCCAAAAGAAAGGCCTGGATCATGGCCAGCGATTGAGTGACAACCAGGATATGATGACGGTTCCATCGGTCTGAAAGGACGCCGGCAAAAGGAGAGAAGAAAAAACTGCAGATTTGACTTGAAAACCCAACGAGGCCCAGAAAGAAGGCCGAACTGCTTATTCGATAAGCCAGCCAGCTCATCGCAATCTGCTGCATCCAGGTGCCAATCAGAGAGATGCCTTGCCCGCTGAAAAAGAGACGATAATTTCTGTGATAGAGGGCTCGAAAGACAAGACCCATGCCTTTGGGACCTCTCACATCAGATGTATCCATTTCCATCCCTTTTCAGTAAAAAGATGAAATGCTCTTTATCTTGAAGTAAATTCCCTGAAATCGTGCGAAAGGATCCCCAACATCTTCAGATTAATCCCGCTCCCGAGATCCACCCTTCCTGCGGAAAAGTCTCCTCCACCTTGTATGCACGAGCACGCCTCAGGGGCACAGGAATGGGTGTCGAGAACGAGACCGGATAACGAGGTCTCCCGTCTGATAGTAAGCGATTACACCTAACGTTCTCCCATGATCAGTCACCGCATCTATCAGTCCCTGTAAATACTCTGTTTCCCCCGGCAAGGAAGCTCTTTCAGGTGATATCTCAAGAGTGCGCCCCGTGCTCCTCGCCTCTGCCTTCATCTTTCTAATCAGAATGTCGCGGCGTGATAAGGTGTCGAGGTATCCCTATCCGGAAAGAACAAGGACAGAGAGGAGGGAAATATAAACAGTCAATTTCGTTCCAAGAGTCAATGCAAAACCTCCATAATTCTACAACCGTTATCGATCCTTTTATCAACAACGCTTTAATCTAATCTTATAAAAGCGAACCGCAATAAGCAGAAGCAGACTCTCGTTCGCTCTGGCATCCCGGGAACAATGCCCTTTGCCTAATTGGAACAGATTCACTGCGAAAAATACATAAGGTGATTCCAGTATTTTGCGAGGAAAAACCCTGTAATTTTGAAATTCTAATGGAGAGTGGGGCCGAAATTTTATTTTATTTACGGATAAAATCTTAAAATCTCAGGAACCAAAAGAGTTGGTTCTTCCTATGAAGTAAAGGCCATAACGAAGTCTGTGTAGGAGAGGTAAAACAGAAAATACAGGCTTTCTTTGCCTGAAATACATGACTTACCCTATAGACGTGTGTGCTTCTTGTTAATACGCTATGTAAATGGGGTGAAGAAGACCTATGCCGGGTTCCTGGGATGGCGTCCGAGAGACGATGTTTAAAGAGGTCGCCGATTCCATCGCGACCAAACGCATTGCCAAACTCGAAGGAATCGCTCAGACGGTTCTGCATTTGATGAGTCATGGCAACACCACAGAATGCACGTTGTATGTCAATGGAGAAGCACCATTAAGGTAGGAGTGCGCTAAGAGGCAAAAGGGAGGTGGTAGGAGATGATCCAGATTAAGAGGATATACGAGCCTGCTTCAGCCGATGACGGCAAGCGGATCTATATCGACCGGCTCTGGCCGAGGGGGATGAAAAAGGGAGAAGTGAAGATCGATGAATGGCTAAAGGAGATCTCTCCGAGTGACGCCCTTCGGAAATGGTTCGGTCATGACCCTTCGAAATACGAGGAATTCAAAAGGCGATATACCGAGGAGCTGGAGAAACATTGGGAGACTCTCGAAAGGATCAGAAAAGAGGCAAAGGGAGAGACCGTAACCCTTCTCTTCTCTGCAAAGGATGTCGAGCATAATAACGCTACAGCACTTAAGGAGATGCTCACCCAATAGTGGAGGACTCATGAACAAAGATGCTGAAACCATCAATAATCTGATAAGTGATTTGGCTAGTTACGATGATTCAATACGGAGGAATGCGCGTTTCTCCCTTGTTTCTATCGGGAAGCGCACCATTCCTCATCTCATTGAGGCACTGAGAGACGGAAGCGACTCGGTGAGGTGGGAGGCAACAAAGGCTCTCAGCGAGATTGGAGACCCTGAGGCGGCACCTGCACTCGTTGAAGCTCTTGGAGATGAAGAATTTGACATCCGGTGGACGGCTGCGGAAGGACTGACGGAGATGAACGTTAAAGGTCTGAGGGCACTGTTTCTGGCATTGGAACAGAAACCGGATTCATCCTTGCTCCGGGAAGGCGCGCATCATGTGCTCCATAGTCTTGCACGAGGAGAGCTGAAAAAGTACCTGGCCCCGGTGGTGGCTGCATTGGAAGGCCCTGCCCCGATTGCCCAGACCTTAACGGCTGCGTACCGTGCAATGGAAGATATGCAGAAGGCAAAGATACTCTAACCAAAATGGAGGTTCGGAAATGTCTACCCAAGAGAAGCTGTTCACTGTAATTATTTTTGGCTCCTTCATGCTGATGCTTTCAACAGGAGAAGCACTGGCGCAGAGTTCACTGCCTCCCAAGAAGACCCCAGATCTGTTGAACCAGGGCAAGAAACTCTATGAGCAGAACTGCTCACCCTGTCACGGCGTCAAGGGAGATGGAAAAGGTCCAGCTTCCACGGCTCTGAAGCCCGCTCCCTCGGATTTCGCAGAGCCTCTCACCAAATGGCCCAATACCAAGGGAAAGCCCGAAAAAATCTTCGGAGTGATTTCAAAGGGAATCCCCAATTCTGCCATGGTGAAATGGAATCAATTCCCTGAAACAGAGCGGTGGGGGCTTGTCTATTTCGTGATGGAATTTGCGGCGAAGTCCTCTGGTCCTAAAAAGAAATGAAACCATCTTTTCCGTTCTTTGGTTTTGACAGGCTGCCATACTATCGAAAGGAATGACGGATCGCTATGCGCAACGTATTTCAGAGTCTGATCTGTTGGATAGATAAGCGCTGGCCTCTTTCGGCCTTGATTCGTCTTGGATTCGACGAAGAGATACCGGGTGGCGCAAGCTATGCTTATGTCTTCGGCGGCGCGGTGCTGATCACCTTTATCCTTCAAATCGTAACCGGGATCTGCCAGTTACGCTATTACGTACCAACCCTTGATCACGCTTACGACAGTCTCAATTATCTGAGGACAGAAGTGCCCTTTGGCTGGCTGATTCACGGCCTGCACTACTGGGGCGCGAACGCCATGGTCTTCTTGGTGGGTCTCCATATGTGCCGTGTCTTCATCTGGGGAGCCTATAGGAAACCCCGTGAGCTGACCTGGCTTGTTGGGATAAGTCTTCTCCTGATCATGCTCGGGATTGATTACACAGGCCCTACGCTGGCCTGGGATGAAAGGGGCTACTGGGTGGCTGAGGTGGGGAGCAGCATCGCCGGGACCATCCCAGTAATTGGGGATGTGGCCAAGCGGCTGATGCTCGGCGGGGGAACCATGAGCCAGTTAACCCTCTCTAACTTCTTCGTCTTGCATACTGCTGTTTTGCCAGGTCTCCTGATTGCCTTGATCAGCATTCACCTGGTGGCCTTTCGTCGCTTCGGCCCTGTAGGTCCCTGGGAGGAGAAGATGCGTCAAAAAAGCGGACCCTTCTGGCCGGATCAGGTCTTTGACGATGCCGTAATCGCGACCATTCTTGCCTTCGTCCTCATTGCCCTGGCCGTATACATCCGGGCTCCGATCACAGGCGCAGCTGACCCCCTGGATACTTCTTACGTTCCAAAGCCGGAGTGGAACTTCCTCTTCTTATATGAAGGGTTGAAATTCTTTCCGGGAAAACTTGAACCCATTGGCACGATCGGTATTTCGGCCTTTATCATTTTGTTGCTAATATCAGTGCCTTTTCTTGACCGTGGGCCGGAGCACAATCCACGCAGGCGTCCCCGGATGATGGCAGGCGGACTTATCTTTGTCGTAACCGTGCTCAGCCTCGCCGTTGCCGGACATTTCAGCAAAGGGACTGGCACAGTTGCAGGAGGTAGTCCTCAAGCCCCCTCAAGACCGGTTGCATCGGTTGCCCATATGTCTGCCAGCGCCCGACAGGGCGCGCAGCTCTTCCAGTCCCTGGGCTGTACTGCATGTCATCGGGTCCGCGGCGTTGGTGGGACAGTCGGGCCTGACCTGTCCTCCCAGATACTTCAGGATAAGTCCCGGGAATGGCTTATGACTCAGATCCGGAACCCGAAGGCCCATTTCCCCAATTCCATCATGCCTCCGTTCACTTCTCTGGATGGCCAACAGATCAACGCGTTGGTTGATTACCTGCTAAGCTTAGCCTATGGACCTGCCTCACCTCCAGCAATAACCCTAGGGTCGAAGGCCGAAATCCCTCCTCTCAAAGCTCCACGATCACCTGCGACTGCTGCTACTCTGCCTTCGGGACAAAGAGCACCGTCACTGATCGCGCGGCCACTTGGACCTCCGGGGCCGGCGTCGGCCATTATTGGCAATGCTGACCATGGAGCAATACTCTTTAAAGCACATTGTGAATCCTGTCATGGGTCTCAGGGCACTGATAAAGTCCCAAACCCCGGATCTGATGCGGGATTCGTCCCTTCTCTTAATCCCGTCAGCCGTGTCCTCTTTGATCCTGACCCGCAGGTATTTGCCGAGAACATCGACCGTTACATTCAACACGGCTCGATACCCAAGGGACCCAACCCAGGGTTACACATGCTTCCATTTGGGAATAGCAATACCCTGACGCAGCAAGCGATTTCCCAAATCGAGGCTTACATCCTGCAGTTGAATGGCATTGACCGTGCCAAGCTGGCCCATCCGGGTCTTCAACCTCGTACCTTTTTCTGGCTGGCAGCCATTGTATTCGGCTTGACTGGACTGGTCCTTGCCAGCATTCGGATCCGGATGCGGAGAAGTCACTGAGAAATCTAAGAAGCCCGATGAAAAAGTTGACAATCCTTGTCAGCCTTTCTCTCATATTTTCTATCCTTCTTTCCATAGCTGTTGAATCTGAATTAAGGGCCGCTCAGGGTTCTCTTGACAATGGAAAGATGATATTTGAGACGAAATGCTCGCCCTGTCACACAATAGGAGGTGGAAAAAGGGTGGGACCGGATTTGAAAGGGGTAACCGAGCAAAGATCACGGGATTGGCTTGTCCAATTCATTTCCAATCCAGAAAAGATGTTTCAGGCAGGTGACCCCATCGCAAAAGACCTTCTGGCGGAATTCGGTGGGATAAAGATGCCTGACCTCGGGCTTTCGCAACAGGAAGCATTTAATGTCCTTTCGTACATTGGGCCTCAGCAACCTTCTCCAGAAGTTGCTCCCCAAGAAGGACAAATACAAGCAACCATCGTCGGAGACCCCTTAAGGGGCGAAAGACTTTTTACCGGTGCTGTCCTTTTTCAGAATGGAGGCCCTCCCTGTATGTCCTGCCACAATGTCTCTGAAATCTCTTTCCCTGGAGGAGGGACATTGGGACCTGACCTCACCGCAGCATACCCAAGACTCGGTCCAGCCACGATGAATTCGGCGCTGGCAACCCTTCCCTTTCCCACAATGACCCCCTTATTTGATAAACGCCCTCTAACTCTTGCCGAGCAGCATGATCTGAAAGCCTTCTTCGAGAAGGCTTCAACTCGACCTCTTACAAATATGACAATTAAGATCATTCTTTCGGTAATCGGGGGTTTCATTATTCTGATGGTCCTTATCTGGAGGATCTGGCCTAAAAGACTCCCGACAGTCCGAAAATCATTGGTGGAACAGGCGGTGGAAAACGGGGGTGCCCGGTTATGAGCTGGATCCAGGACCTCATGAAACCAAAGATGCGCCTCTGGGAGGAATTCTACCGGAACCGGTGGCAGCACGACCGGGTCGTAAGAAGCACTCATGGAGTCAACTGTACGGGCAGTTGCTCCTGGATGGTATACGTGAAGGACGGAATCATCACCTGGCAACTTCAGCAGACCGATTATCCGAGACTCGAAGCCAGCCTCCCAACCTACGAGCCCCGGGGCTGCCA
The DNA here is from genome assembly GCA_035454825.1 of Thermodesulfobacteriota bacterium. Taxonomy (GTDB): domain Bacteria; phylum Desulfobacterota; class BSN033; order BSN033; family UBA1163; genus DATIGG01. Next base: position 19,784 of record DATIGG010000465.1, read on the forward strand.
GAGGGGGATCTCCTTTGCCTGGTACATTTATAGTCCTCTTCGAGTCAAGTACCCGTATATCAGGGGA
>DATIGG010000466.1:0-8100 GCA_035454825.1 Thermodesulfobacteriota bacterium
CAGGACAGAGTCATTGTCAAACGACTGGAGGAGGAGGAGAAGACGAAAGGTGGAATCATCATTCCGGATTCCGCAAAAGAGAAACCCCAGGAAGGGAAAGTGGTGGCTGTCGGCAAGGGAAAGGTTAGCGAAGAGGGAAAAGTCATTCCTCTCGATGTGAAAGCCGGCGACCGGATTCTTTTTGGTAAATATGCAGGGACAGAGGTCAAGATTGAAGGCGAAGAGCACCTCATCATGAGAGAAGAGGATATCTTAGGGATTATTGAAGGAAAATGAAGAACCCAAAATTAAAAAGAAATGGAGGTAGGTTGCTATGGCAAAAGAATTAAGGTTTGACCAGGAGGCCCGTAACGCAATTTTACGGGGAGTGAACATTTTAGCGGATGCGGTCAAGGTTACTTTGGGCCCCAAAGGCCGGAATGTGATTTTGGAAAAATCCTTTGGATCTCCCACCGTGACCAAAGATGGTGTGACCGTCGCCAAAGAGATCGATTTAGAAGACAAGTTCGAAAACATGGGCGCCCAGATGGTTCGAGAAGTCGCCAGTAAGACTTCGGATACGGCGGGTGACGGAACAACCACGGCTACCGTATTGGCCCAGTCCCTCTATCGCGAGGGATCTAAGGTTGTGGCTGCTGGCGCCAACCCGATGGATGTAAAACGGGGAATTGACCTTGCCGTCGAAGAGGTGGTCAAAGAATTAAAGAAGCTCAGCAAGCCGACGAAGGATCCCAAAGAAATTTCCCAGGTGGGTACGATCTCAGCCAACAATGATGAAACCATCGGCAATATCATTGCAGAAGCGATGAACAAGGTTGGCAAGGAAGGGGTTATCACCGTTGAAGAAGCCAAATCCATGGAAACCACCCTGGATGTGGTTGAAGGGATGCAGTTTGACCGGGGATACCTCTCTCCCTATTTTGTGACAGACCCCGAAAAGATGGAAGTGGCCCTCGAAGATGTCTACATCCTACTCAATGAGAAGAAGATCTCCAACATGAAGGACATGCTTCCAATTCTTGAGCAGATCGCCAAAATGGGAAAACCCCTTCTGATTATCGCCGAGGATGTGGAAGGAGAGGCCTTGGCAACTCTCGTCGTCAACAAACTCCGGGGAACCCTGAAATGTGCGGCGGTGAAGGCCCCTGGTTTTGGGGACCGAAGGAAGGCGATGCTTGATGATATCGCCATTCTGACGGGTGGAAAAGCCGTTTCTGAAGACCTCGGGATCAAACTGGAAAATATCAAGTTAACCGATCTCGGCCGTGCCAAACGGATCACCATCGACAAGGATAATACGACCATCGTCGATGGAGCAGGAAACAGAACTGACATCGAAGCCAGAGTGAAACAGATCCGCGCTCAGATCGACGAGACGACCTCTGACTATGACCGTGAAAAACTTCAGGAGCGGCTGGCCAAGATCATCGGAGGCGTTGCTGTGATCAATGTCGGCGCCGCTACTGAGACCGAGATGAAAGAGAAGAAGGCCCGCGTAGAAGATGCCCTCCATGCGACCCGGGCAGCAGTAGAGGAAGGCATTGTGCCTGGAGGCGGTGTAGCCTACCTCCGTTGCCTTCCCGTGTTGGAAAAATTGAAAGTCGAGGGCGATAAGAAGACCGGAGTGGATATTGTTAAGCGGGCCCTTGAGGAACCGATTCGGCAGATTGTCAATAATGCCGGCCAGGAAGGATCTGTGGTAGTAGAAAAGGTGAAGAACGAGAAAGGGGCTTTTGGATTCGATGCCTCGGCAGAAGAATATACGGATATGATCAAGGCCGGGATTATCGATCCGACCAAAGTGGTCAGGCTTGCCCTCAAAAATGCCTCTTCGGTTGCCTCCCTAATGATTACGACGGAGTGTCTGGTTGCCGAAAAACCAGAAAAGAAAGCGCCCTATCCGCCGATGCCCCCAGGGGGTGGAATGGGTGGAATGGGTGGAATGGGTGATATGTATTAAAATTGATCAACATTCCTGCTTAATGTCAGAAAGGCCAGAGAATCTTCTCTGGCCTTTTTTTTGAACCTTTCGACTCCCCGGCCTCAAGGCCAGGGCTTGCTCAAGGTTCGCCCTGAGCCGCGCCCCCTTCCCCGCCATCAAAGGCGGGGCTTCGCGGCGTCGAACGGGTGAACTTTTCAGCCGTTTGATTGTCTATATAGGCAATCAGTTCAATGAGAGGCGTGATCTCTTCTGAATAATTTGTTTGTAACTATTGAATTTCCCGAAGAAACCTCATTCCCCCCTTGAAATTATAGGTAAAGGGATTTAATATCATGTTCGTAACAAAAGAGGGGGTGTCTCTGATCCGAACGGTTAAACCTTTACCGGGTCTGAGCCGATGATGAGCGACTATTACAAACCAGAGTGAACTTCATGAAACGATATCTTGGCATCCTTTTCTTGGCTCTTTTCATTTTCTCCTCGGGTGCAGAAGCAAGGGTCTATCTTGACGTGAACGCACCTACCCTCGTTCAGATTCCGATCGTCCTTCCAAGATGGAAAGCCATCGATAAAACGCCTCCAGCGCTTCCGGCAAAGGTTTATGAAGTCTTGGAAAATGATCTCACTCTCTCCGGTTTTTTCAGGGTCATCCCTCATAACAGCCTTCCCTCCCATCTCCAGAAGAAAGAGGGAATTCCAAGCACCCTCTACCTCCAGGAATGGATGCCTGCCGGCGGAGAGATCCTTCTCGCCGGAGAAACGACCCTTGAATCAGAAGGTCTCAACCTCAAGTTAAAATTTCACCTCTTCGACCTGGTGGAGCAAAAACACCTTGTCGGAAAACAGTATGAGGGCCCCGTCCAAAATCTCCGAGCCATTGCCCATCGAATGGCCGATGAAGTCATCCTTCAGTTGACCGGAGAGAGAGGGGTCAACACAACGAAAATCGCATATGTCAATCTTCAAGCCGGAAACAAAGAAATCTTTATCTCGGATATCGATGGGGCCAATATCAAACAGGTCACCCGGAATCAATCGATCAACCTCTCTCCGGTCTGGACTCCTGATGGAAAAAGAATCGCCTTCACCTCTTATCTGAAACGAAATCCGGACCTCTACCTCGTTGATCCCGAGGGGAAAAATCTAACCCGCTTCCTGCACCATCCGGGGCTCAATACCTCACCTTCCTGGTCGCCGGACGGCAAACAGATCGCTCTCATGCTCGGGATGGAAGGAAAGTCCGATATCTATCTGGTCGATGCCAATGGAGGAAATCCAAAGAAACTGACCAAGGGACATGGAAATGAAGCCTCACCCACATGGTCGCCGGACGGGAAGCGGATCGCCTTTGTCTCGGATCGCTCCGGGTCCCCCCAAATTTATGTCATGTCCGCAGAAGGTTCTGATACTCGCCGGATCACGTTTGAAGGAAGCTATAACACGCAACCCTCCTGGTCTCCAAAGGGAGATCAAATTGCTTTCTGCGGCAGAGTGGGAGGTCGGTTCACGATTTTGACCATAAAACCCGATGGAGGTGGCCTTCAAAGGTTGACCCAATCAGGGGAAAACGAAAACCCTTGCTGGTCCCCGGATGGAAGATACATTGCCTTCAGTTCGACCCGGACCGGAGCTTCAAAGATTTTAATCATGCATGCCAACGGCCTCAACCCAAAACCCTTAACCCAAGCGAAAGGAGGTGAGTCCAGCCCGTCCTGGTCCCGAAGAATGGATTAGAAAAATAAAACCCATGATCCAAGGAGGTTTATCATGATTCGAAAATGTTATCTCGTGCTCATTCTCGCCCTTTGCTTTGGACTCATCCTGTCAGGATGCCCGAAGAAGACCGTGATGAAAGATGAACCTACTGTCAAAAGATCGGAGGATGCGGCTAGACTGGAAGCGGAACGGGCAGCCAAGGAGAAGGCAGAGAGAGAGGCAAGAGAAAGAGAAGAGGCAAAGATTAAGGAAGAGACGGCCAGGACAGAAAAAGAGAAGGAGTTTGAAAAGAGTCTGGTCGCGAAGAAACAGCCTGGCATCGAAGGCGAGGTCCTCGAAAGCAAACTCCTCAAGGATGTTTATTTTGATTTTGATAAATATGACATTCGTCCGCAGGATGGAGAGATCATGAAGGAGAATGCCGCTCTGCTTATGAAGCATCCGACCGCAAAAATCCAGGTCGAGGGCCACTGCGATGAACGGGGGACGGCGGAGTATAACCTTGCCCTCGGACAGCGGCGAGCCGACAGCGCGATGAAATATCTCGTCTCTCTCGGTATCCCTGCAAATCGTCTTTCAACCATCAGTTATGGGGAGGAGATGCCTGTGGATCGCGGACACAATGAGGAGGCATGGGCAAAAAACCGCAGGGCCCACTTCATCATCCTCTCGAAATGATCCCCTTCCCTACTTTTTCAGAGGGGTAAGGATTTGGAAGATTGTCTTATCTTTGGAGGTAGTCCCATGCGAAGCATTAGAATCATCAAGGCAGGAATCCTGCTTGCCCTGGCTGTATTCCTTTGGGGATGCGCAACAACGCAGGATGTCCGCATTCTCGACCGGGAGATCAACCGGCTTCAATCCCAGGTAAACACCCTTCAGAAGGAAAAAGAAACCCGCAACAGGGAGTTTGCCACCTTAAGAAGCGAATGGAAGAGCGAGTTGAATGCGGATATAAAGAAGTTGCAGGCCGATCTTCTCTTCCGTATCGAAAAGACCGAATCAGAAATAAGGATTCTTAATACCGGGCTGGATGAATATAAAGATTTTGCCAAACGACCTTCGAAAGATGTTGAGCGGATCAGGGAAGACGTAATCCTTCGAACAAGAGTTCTCGAAGAACGAGGAAAAATCTTAGAAGAAAAGAACAGATCTCAAGACGACCGGACCAAGGCCCTCGAAGAAAAGATCAGAGCCGTGGACGAACGTCTCAAGGGCATGGAAGGAAAGATCGATTTAGTGACCTCCAAGCAGGTTGAAGCTGAGAAGACAATGGTCTTAATGAAGGAGAAAGAGAAGGAAGTTACCCCAGAGGCTAAGGGACCTTCCACGGGAATGAGTGAAGTCTACAATGATGCCTATCAAGCCTATCAGAAGGGAGAGATGGAGGGAGCCCGAAGGAAGTTCGAGGCGTTCTTGAAACAATATCCGAACACCAGTTTCTCTGATAATGCCCAATTCTGGATTGGGGAGACCTACTACGCAAAGAAAGACTATGAAAAGGCCATCCTGGAATATGAAAAGGTGATGGTGAAGTATCCCGAAGGAGACAAGGTTCCGGCAGCCCTGCTCAAGCAGGGTCTTGCCTTTCTTGAGCTTGGGGACAAAGCCAATGCAAGAAATCTCCTCAGGCGGGTGATGGATCGGTATCCCCAATCCGAACAGGCCGAAATCGCAAAAAAACGACTGGAAACGATCAAGTAAATAACCGGGGGGAGGGAAGCCTGCACTTTCTACTTTTCCTGCCTCTCCGTGCCATGACGACATAAGTTCTGGTGGGTTTGTCATTCCGGGCTTGACCCGGAATCCAATCTTCTTAAAGTATTGGTTACCTGCTTTCGCAGGGACGACGCCTGGATTCCTGCTGAAGTTTACCCCGTGCTTGATACGGGGCATGAATGACGTCCTTTGTCGCGACTAATGTCCCCCGAGTCAGCCTTTGTTCGATGGTGCGAAAAACTAAGAAATTACCTTCGGATCTTCAAAGGGCCATCCTCACAAGAATAAAAAAGATCCCGATCGTAACCACTCTTCAGCTTAAAATCATTTCACTTTCCGATGGGTATTGTGAGGTCAAAGTTCCCAGGAAGTTAAAGTACGACGGAGTTTTCAAGTCGTTCCATGGAGGACTGTTAATGACCATTGCTGATAGTTCAGCCTGCTTTGCCATCTTCACGAAAACAGGGCCTGAAGTCCAATTGACCACAACAGACATGAATATACGATTTCTTGCGCCATGTTTAAGTGATGTTACGGCAAAAGCAAGAGTGATCAAGTTAGGTCGTACGTTAGTTCCGGTTTCAGTTGATCTCTTTGATTCGAAAAACAAGCATGTTGCGGTTGCACAGGTGAATTACATTCTGCTCAATAACCTACCTTTAAACAATCTCTAACCCACCAAACAAGAAGGCCCATTCCACCCTATGATGGAATGGGCCTTTCTGTTATTCTGCTAGAATTCTTTCTTTTTTTATTTCAGGCAGGGCCTCCGGCCATATCCTCGGATTCAGTCAGAGTTCAATTTGACACCGATCACGGCATACGTTATAAAAAAGGTAACATATCCCGATGGGAGGCAGTCATGCTAGAATTTCTGATCACGTCAGCGACAAGGAGAGAACTCCTTGCTTGTTTTGTGGGCAACGAGAGGGAAATATTTCATCTGAGAGAGCTCAGCCGTAAGATCGGGAAGCCTGCCTCTGTCGTCAAACGAGAACTGGAGAAGCTGGAGCAGGTGGGGTTTGTCCTCTCCTGGTATGAGGGGAACCAAAGGTGTTTCCAGGTGAATCGGAGGTTTATTTTTCTTCCTGAATTGGAGTCCCTCGTTGCGAAGGCAGCCAGTCTCTCAGCCGGTCTTCGTGTGCTTCACACATTTGATTTCGATAAGATGGCGGAAAAGAAGGCCCTTTGGCAAAAACGATCGATGGAAATCGCCAGAGAACTTGGCACAGAGCTGAAACGCCGAAGGCCCCGCCATCCCACCGAGGCCAGGTTGTTAAAGAGACTGTCATGAATCCATTCGGTCGGTTGCGGGCACTGCTTGCCGGGATCAGCCCTCGGCAGGATAAAGGGGAGAAGCAGATATTCATGGCGGCGGTCGTTGCTGCCGCGTTCTCGGAAAGGGGTATCCCGGCGGTTCTGGTGGGAGGAGCTGTGGTAGAGTACTACACAGCAGGAGGTTACTCTACAGGAGACATCGACATGATCCTTCCGCCCTTAGAAAGGCGGGAGATCGAAACAGTCATGACAGGCCTCGGGTTTGAAAGGTTTGAAGATTATCGCCATTGGTATCACCCCCAAGTGGGGATTCCGGTGGAGTTTCCTCCCGGGCCGCTCCAGGTAGGCCATTTGATTATCCAGGAAGCAAACGAGATTATTGTCAACGGCATGAGGCTGAAGATCTTGAAAATCGAGGATATCTTGCTGGACCGCCTCATCATGGCCCAGGAATGGAAAGACCCCGAAGCTGAGGTCCAGGCGGAGATGTTGATGTATGCTCACTATTCTGGAATTGATTGGAGCTATGTGCATCAAAGAGCCACGCAACTGGAAATCAGAGAACTCTTCCAACAAGTTCAGAAACGAGTGAAGAAAAGGGTCCGGTGATAAATCCCCACCGCCACTTTTTTAGCTGATCATTATGCCTTTTCGGAGGATGAGTTGGACTTCATCGTGAATTACGACATCAAGTACCGAATGGATCGAGATGCAGGAGAAGAAAGCGAAAAGGAGGAAGATTGAATCACGAGAAAATGTAAACCGGGACGGGTTCCTATTTTAGACATAAAGGAAGAATAGATGACAGAGATGCGGCTTTCGAGAAGGAGCGGTGGTCGTTATCGTTATCAGATAGAAAGGGACGCGAAAGATGAAAAGAAAAATAAAGTTATATCTGGATACTTCTGTGATTTCTGCACTATTCGATGAAAGGAACCCAGAGAGGAAGTCCCTAACCGAATCCTTCTTTAAAGAGACGGACGATTATGAGGTGTTTGTCTCCGAAATTACCATTGCCGAGATTGAACGGACTCCTGAACCTGTTATACAAATAAAGATGAGAAAAGCTATATTCCCATTTTCGATACTTGCTCTAAACGAGGAGGTCGAGCATCTGGCAGCGGAATATATCCGGCATATGGCCATTCCAGAGGGTTACCCTGAGGATGCATACCATATTGCCATTGCTGTCGTAAACGATATGGATTTTCTCTTGAGTTGGAATTTTAGACATATCGTCCGAAGGAGGACAAAGGACATAGTAAGGATGGTAAACACGACGAATAAATTTGGGGAAATCGAAATTATAACGCCGGCAGAATTGTTGTAGGAGGTGAAGCATGTATAAGCTCACGGGAAAAGAGTTAGATGTGATAAAGAAGACCGTGGAGGAGGAGTTTCCAGGTGATCCGGCTTTGCAGCAAGTTCACATTGCGAGAAAAATT
>DATIGG010000467.1:0-7864 GCA_035454825.1 Thermodesulfobacteriota bacterium
AATCATTGAGATGAGGGAGGCACGGCATCCCCTTCTTACCCTCCAGAACCAGGAGCAGGTCGTCCCGATTCACCTTCGGCTCGGGGACAGGATAAAGACCGTCATCATCAGCGGTGCGAATGCGGGTGGAAAGACCGTGGCTCTAAAGACATTCGGGCTACTGACCTTGATGGTTCAATCCGGGCTTCCTATTCCCGTGGCCGAGGGAAGCCAGTCCAGGGTTTTTCAGGAGGTCTTTGCCGTCATTGGAGATGAGCAGAATATCGGTGAAAACTTGAGCACTTTTTCCAGTCACCTCCTCCACCTAAACCAGGTCCTCGAGAAGGCCGGTCCCTATTCGTTGGTCCTTTTGGATGAACTCGGAGTGGGAACCGATGCCCGGGAAGGATCCGCCCTGGCCATGGGCTTTTTGGATCGATTCAGAGAGAAGGGTGCCTCGGTGGTGGTGACTACTCACTTCGACCGTCTGAAGGCTTATGCCTATCTCCATGCGGGTGTTGAGAACGTGGCGGTTGAATTTGATGAAAAGACCCTGGAACCCAGATATACCCTTTCCTATGGTTCCTCGGGCCTGAGCAATGCCTTTCTGGTTGCAGAGAAATTGGGCATCTCGGAGGCTGTTCTTGAAAGGGCTCGTCACTATCGAGAAGGAGGAGGGCAGGAGGTCTCGCAGGTTCTTGAAGCCTTGGAGAGGCTCAAGTCAGAGACAGAAAGGGAACGGATAGATCTCCTCAGGATGAAGGATGAGGTTGCGTCGAAACATCAAAGATTGAAAGAATTGGTTGAGCAGATCAGGAAAAGGAGACAGGAAATCTTCGCTCAGGCTGAAGAACAGGCCAGAAAGTCTGTCCATGCCATCGAAGAAGAGCTCAGAGAATGGATCCGTCAGAAGAAGGAGGAGAAGACCCGTTCGAACCTTCCGCGGGTCAGTGTTTACCGCCGAGAGATTCAAGCCATCAAGGAAAGGGGTTTGCCTTTACCCCAGGGGAAAGGCTACTCCCCGCTTGAGGATTCCCTGAAGATCGGAGACCGTGTCCGAATTGAAAGCCTGCGGAGCGAGGGGATTCTTTTGAGAATCGAGGAGTCCGAAGACCGAGTCGAGATCATGACGGATCAAGGTAAGGTGAGGACCTCCCTCTCCGGTATTATAAAGATGAGTCAAGAAAAAGAGGCGAAGGAAACTCAGACTCCGAAGCCGGGATGGACGACGAAAGGGATCGTTCAAGAGCTTTCCTCTTCGATCAACGTCATCGGTCTGACCGTTGAGGATGCCCTTCCGGTGGTAGACCGGTTTATCGATCAAGCCCTTCTTCATGGCCTCGAAAAGATCCAGATCATTCATGGCGTGGGTTCAGGCAGGCTTCGGGACGGAATCAGTAAGTTTTTACTTCACCATCAGGGGGTCAAAAAATTTGGTCTCGGACAAGGAATGAAGGGTGGAGCAGGAATCACCGTCGTCGAGCTCGCCTAAGGTCATTCGTCTTCACTTCCTCCTCTCTGTTATTTTTGCCCCCTTCCTCTATCCATCCTCAATCCCTCAGTTAAAGCGGGAGATCTATCCCAAGGGCCGGGTGGTCTCTCCGGAGAAAACTTGAAGCGGCACATCTGAGCGATGAGCCATGGGGCAGATGCCCTTAAAACGGTCTCTTCAGCAACATCGCTCGATTGGCCTGTCGATATGATCCGCTTCTCAAGGTTTCGGAGGGGAGACTACCCCGGTCCAATCGAACCCGACACTGAAGATCACATCTATCCTTGGTTGGGGGCTGGCCTGCAGCCCAATTTTGTTTTATATAATACCTCTATTGCGTTCAATCGAATCGGTGCCTTATTAAAGCGTTTGACCCAACTCTCCCTGAGGGGATACGGGCCCTTTCCTACGAAGGTAGACCATTTGATTAGCGGGTTTTTCTCCGAAGAGAAGGTTTCAGAGGTTCGAGAACGGTCGAGCATCTTGGAAGTTGTCTCGGACTATGTGAACCTGAAAAAAACCGGAAGAAACTACAGGGGACTCTGCCCCTTTCATTCTGAAAAAACCCCCTCCTTTATGGTAAACGAGGAGAAACAGATCTACCACTGTTTCGGCTGTGGTGAAGGGGGAGATGTCTTCACTTTTCTCATGAAGATGGGCGGTTTTTCTTTTCCTCAGGCGGTGGAAGCCCTGGCCAAGCGTTACGGTGTGAGACTTCCTTCAAAGGAACTGTCTGACGCCCAGAAGAAGGAACTCGCCAAAAGGGATATCCTTTTCCAGATCAACCAGGCAGCCTCCGAGTATTATCATGATCTCCTCACCCATCAGCGGGAGGGAGAAGAGGGGAGAAAGTACCTGTCCCGGCGCGGCATTCATGAAGAGGTCATTCAAGAGCATCGTCTGGGTTACTCCCTTGATCGCTGGGATGGACTTGTCCAATTTCTGCAAGGGAAGAAGCTCCCTCTCGAGATGGCTCGGGAACTCGGGCTCATCCATCCCAAGAAGAAGGAAGGCTGGTACGACGCCCTTCGAGGAAGGGTCCTTTTCCCGATCTTTGACCTCTATCAGCGCGTGGTTGGATTCGGCGGGAGAATCCTTAAAGAGGGGGAACCGAAATATCTCAATTCTCCGGAATCGGCTCTCTACCACAAGGGACAAATCCTATATGGCCTCCATGTCGCCAAGCGATATGTGCCAGCAAATGATCAGGTGATCATTGTGGAGGGGTATTTCGACCTTCTCACCCTTCATCAACATGGGTTCAAACAGAGCGTTGCAACCTTGGGAACGGCCCTGACCCCCGATCATATCCGAACCCTGAAGAGATACACCAAAAACTTCATCACTCTTTTTGACGGGGATTCCGCAGGCGTGCAGGCCAATCTCCGCTCCCTGCCCCTTCTCTTAGAGGAAGAGGTTTGGGGAGAGACGGTGATTCTTCCAGGGGGAGAGGACCCGGATGGCTTTCTCAGAAAAGAGGATCGAAAAGCGTTTGAGAAAATGGTGGAAAAGAGGATCCCCTTGATCGACTTCTTCCTCGATCAGAGGATCAAAACCAGCAACATGAAATCGATTGAGGAAAAAACAAAAGTGGCCCAGGAGGGCCTTGTCTTAATTCGGAGAATCCCGGAGGGGATACGACGAAATTTTTATCTGAAGGTTCTGGCTGAAAAATTGGACCTCCAGGAATCTTTTTTGCACGAGATGCTTAGCTTTTCTCCGAGAGAACCTGCAAGAGAAACGGGGAATCTGAAAAGCCGTGCCGGGGAGGAGCCCTTCTCGAGATTGGAGGAGATGGTGATCTCTCTCATGATCCATCATCCCGAACTCATCCCAACGATTTCCGGAGAAGGTATTCTTGAAGAGTTCGCGAGCCCAAGGTTGAAGCGGATGACGGAAGGTCTCGAGAGCCTTTTTCAAAAGAGTGGGAAGCTCGATCTGCCGGAAGCCTTAGGGTTTCTTGAGGCAGATCTCAGGGAGAGATTATGCGAGGTCGTTTTTCGTGAGGGAGACCCTGCAGGAGACCCGGGAAGAATGTTAAAGGATTGTCTCCGAAAGATCCGCGAAAAGCGGTTGCAAAGGGATAAGAGAGAGCTACTCAAAAGGATTCGGGAGGCTGAGAAAGGAAAAAAGGAAAAGGAACTGGAGGCCCTTTTGATGGAGCGTCAGAGACTGGCCGAAAGGGAGAGGGCCCTTCAGAGGGATCGGTTGCAAGAAAGATAAGGAGAGGTTGATGGTGAAAGAGAGAGCGGTGAAAGAGGTTGAACATCTGATCTCGATCGAGGGGGAGAAGGGATTTTTAGCCTTCGATGAGGCAAACGGTCTGCCTTCGAATGATATTGTCTCATCGGATCAAATCGATGATGTCCTCATGATGTTTGACGAGATGGACATCGATGTGGTAGACGACATCCAGGGCCTAAAAGTCGAGGAGGAAAAGATCCTTGAGAAAGAAGAGGAGGAAGGCGACGAATTAGAAATGGAGGCCTTCGGCAAGGCCACGGACCCCGTTCGAATGTATCTGCGGGAGATGGGATCCGTTTCCCTCCTCACCCGGGAGGGAGAAGTCGAAATTGCCAAGCGAATCGAGAGTGGAAAAAGAGAGGTGTTGAGCATTGTCTTGAACTGCCCCATGGCTGTCAAAGAGGTCATCTCTCTGGGCAAAGCCATTGACGCCGGCAAAGTGGAGATCCGGGAGGTGACCAACGAGATCGATGAGGAAGAGACGAACTCGGAAGAAGAAAGGGTTCAAAAGAAGAAGTTGTTAGAACTGATCGAACGGATTCGACGATGCGATGAGGGGATTCGTCGCATTCGTAGAAACAGAGAACTTTCGAAAGGCAAGATTCAGGCTCAGATCCGAAAGAAAAAGGAGGAGATCTTGGAATGTCTCCGGGAGATGAATCTCAGAGATCTCCAAATCAATAAGATTGTCCAAAGGATGAAGCAACATCTGGCGCGTCTCGAAAAGGCATTGCATGAATTCAACAAGATCGGAGAGCGATGGGGGCTTTCCCTTGAAGAGGCAAGGACTTGCCTCAAAAAGATGAAGAAGAAGACCTCCCGTGAAAAGACCCTCCTTCGAGGTCGGAAAATGAGCAAGTCTGATCTTCAAGAGATGGACCGGGCGGGGAAGAACGCTCAGCGAAAGATCAGCCGTGTCGAGATGGAGTGCGGTCTTACCACTGAACAACTCACGTCAGCGGTCCTGGCGATCGTGGAGGGAGAAACAAAGGCCACGGAGGCCAAGAGCGAGCTCGTAAAGGCCAATTTACGGCTGGTTGTTTCCATTGCAAAAAAATATACCAATCGGGGATTGCAGTTCTTGGATCTGATTCAAGAGGGTAATATCGGTCTCATGAAGGCCGTTGATAAATTTGAGTATCAGAGAGGGTATAAGTTCAGCACCTATGCCACCTGGTGGATCAGGCAGGCCATCACCAGGGCTATTGCTGATCAGGCCCGAACCATTCGGATTCCTGTCCATATGATTGAAACCATCAATAAATTGATCCGGACTTCTCGGTACCTCGTCCAGGAGATAGGGCGAGAGCCTACCCCTGAGGAGATTGCGGAACGTATGGATATGCCGCTCGATAAAGTCAGGAAAGTCCTAAAGATTGCTAAAGAGCCCATCTCCCTTGAAACGCCGATCGGTGAGGAAGAAGATAGCCACTTAGGGGATTTCATTGAGGATAAGGGGATCATCTCCCCGCAAGAGGCCGTCATCAGTGCAAATCTGTCCGAAACGACTCGGAAGGTCCTTGCGAGCCTTACTCCGAGAGAGGAAAAGGTTTTGCGGATGAGATTTGGAATTGGTGAAAAGTATGACCACACCCTGGAAGAGGTCGGACAGGATTTCGACGTGACCCGAGAAAGGATTCGGCAGATTGAGGCAAAGGCCCTGAGGAAACTGCGGCATCCCAGTCGGGCCAGGAGATTGAAGAGTTTTTTGGAACTTTAACCCTTCAGTTAATTAGAAAATAGGTTTCGTCCAACGGCACGGGTGACGATGCCCGCATCGTCATTCGGTTATCCCGCTATATAGGCGGGATTGGTGATAAGTACTTGACATAGCCTCTTGACACTAAACGAGACGGGACTCGTTGCCGTAACCGTAATCTTAACCCAAAACCGGAGGCCAAATTCATGGCTCGAGGAGTTCGGGGGTTGTGGACTCCGAACTAAATTCTCCGAACTGGAAACTCCACGAAAGTGCATGGGGTTGACACCCCTTGGGGATCGAATATAATAAGGGGAAGGGCCCATAGCTCAGCTGGAAGAGCCACCGGCTCATAACCGGTAGGTCCCTGGTTCGAACCCAGGTGGGCCCACCAACACAGGTGGAAAGGATGAAATGAATCCTTGGAGGAACAGAGAGAGGAGCACTCCCAAAGGGTGAAGGAGAAAGAGTGTGCCAATCTGGTGCACTCTTTTTTGTTTGAAGGGATCGTGGGTGGCATAGATCGACCAGGGCAGCAAACCTGCTTCTGCTGCGGGCCTGGCCCTGGTGGGTAAAGGCGGATAGAGTTAGATGCAATCATTTTTTCATTGAATTTATAAGAGAGGAGATCGTCATTGAAAGAACAGCTCGATTTGCTTTGGGAACTTCAAAATATTGATCTCAAGATTAGAGGGATTACAGATTCTCAAGAAGGGTATCCGAAAGAGATAAAGCGGCTGGACGAGAAGCAGAAGATCGAGAAGGAAAAGATTCAGAAGGAGAAAGAGAAGATTGAATTACTCGAAAAAGAGCGGAGACAGAAAGAGGGTCATTTGAGCCTTGAACAGGAAAAGATTAAGAAGACCGAGGGTCGGATGTTTGAAGTGAAAACCAATAAAGAATATCAAGCCTTCCTCACCGAGATCGAGACGCTAAAGGGAGCCAGCAGTCGGGAAGAGGAGGAGATCTTACAGTTGCTTGAAGAGATGGACGAACTGAAGAAAAACCACTCCAGACGAGAAAAAGAGATCGCGGCCATCCTGGTTAAAATCGAAGGGGAGAAAAAGACCCTTCAGGAGAAAATGGTCCATGACCAGGAGATCCTGAAGAGACAGATGGAGCGAAGAGAGGCCGTCACAAAGCAGCTCGAAACGAGACTCTATAAGCTTTATAATATGCTGAAGGAGAAGCGAAAGGGAGTGGGGGTGGTCAGTGCAAAACAGGAGACCTGCCAAGGGTGTTTTGTGAATGTTCCGCCCCAGTTGTTTATCGAGGTACAAAAGAATAATGCCCTCATCCGCTGTCCTAACTGTAACCGGATTCTCTACTGGGAAGGGAACGGGGACACGAAGTGAAACGGACGGATCAAAGCCCTTGGAGGGGTTCGACCCTGGATATCTATATCGATGGAGCCTCCAAAGGAAATCCCGGTGAGGCAGGGGCAGGCATATGGATGACAGACCAGGAGGGGATAAAGGTTTTTGAGATGAGCCGATACCTTGGCCATAAGACCAATAATGAGGCCGAGTATTGGGCGCTTCTTCTGGGGTTGGAGGAAGCCAAACGATTGGGTGGAATAGCGATCCGAATCTTTACGGACTCCGAATTGGTGGAGAGACAGGTCAATGGTCTCTACCGGGTAAAGAATGCGAATCTGAAGCTCCTCCATGAATCTGTGATTCGGCATTTGAAGGAGTTTTCGTCCTTTGTTATTCAATCGATCCCGAGGGAAGAGAATCAGGAAGCGGACCGATTGGCCAATCAAGCAATTGAGAAAGGGATCGCAAAGAGTGAACCTCGTAGTTGCAGAAACGGCCATGGGTAAACCGCTCTTCAAGGCCTCAGACGGCGATCAAATTGATATTTTAAGGGAAACAGAGGGCCTCACCCAAAGTGAACTCCAACAGGGGTCTGAGACGCAGGTGGTTTATGTAACAAAGGTTCGCCCTGAGGCCTTTCCGAACGGTTCACCCATGTCCGTTCGAGAAAATTTTCACAACGTTAAGGTAAAGGGAAAGGAGGGAGTCGAAGAGGAACCGATGGTCGCTCCTCATGAACCCTGAGAGGGGTCAGGAGGGGAGGAAAGTCCGAGCTCCGCAGGGCAGGGTGGTCCGTAATCCGGACTGTCCCCGCTTGGAGAAGGGCGGCTATACCTGCTCCAGGGACGGGGATAAGGAAAGTGCCACAGAAAAGAGACCGCCTACTCCGCTTCGCGGGGAGGGATGAGTTGATTAACTCTGAACTCCAAGGCATTTGCCTCGGTGGGTAAGGGTGAAATGGTGAGGCAAGAGCTCACCAGTACCCTGAGCGATCAGGGTAGCTGGGTAAACCCCACCCGGAGCAAGACCAAATAGGCCCCGCTCCCCTAACGGGGTGAGAAGAGTCCGTTCGAATTGCCTCAGTCGAGGCAAGGCAGGGGCGGGTCAGGTCGCTTGAGACCCTGAGCAATC
>DATIGG010000468.1:0-9703 GCA_035454825.1 Thermodesulfobacteriota bacterium
CCTTTAAGCAGGGGAGGGATTTCTGGTGGCACGAGGAAGTAGGCAAGGCAGATATTGCACCTTACTGCGAACCTGAGAAGATGGATGCAGAGGATGTCCTCTTCATTCTTTATACGAGCGGAAGCACAGGGAAACCCAAAGGGGTTATCCATACCACGGCGGGCTATCTCCTTTATTCTGCCGTGACACTGAAGTATGTGTTTGATATTAAAGACGAAGATGTCTGGTTCTGTACAGCTGATATCGGTTGGGTTACAGGTCATAGCTACATCCTCTATGGCCCACTTTGCATAGGGGCAACGAGCTTGATGTTTGAGGGTGTTCCCACCTATCCACAGGCTGACCGTTTCTGGGAGATTGTCGAGAGATTCAGAGTCACTGGGTTCTACACGGCCCCTACTGCGATTCGAGCGCTGATGAAGGAAGGGGAGGCGTGGACAAAGAAAAGGGATCTGTCCAGCCTCAGGATCCTTGGCTCGGTAGGGGAGCCGATCAACCCCGAGGCGTGGATGTGGTACTATGTGAATGTTGGGAAGGAAAAACGACCCATCATGGATACATGGTGGCAGACTGAGACCGGTGGGTTCCTGATCACACCTCTCCCCGTCACACCTCTCAAACCCGGATCAGCAACCTTTCCGTTCTTCGGTTTGGTTCCAAAGATTCTTAGGGAAAATGGGACCGAGTGCGAGGTCGATGAAGGTGGTTCCCTCATTATTGAAAGGCCATGGCCAGGCATGCTGCGGGGGTTCTGGAACGATTCGAACAACCAGAGATTCAAGGAAACCTATTTCACCATATTCCCTGGAAATTATTTCACGGGTGATGGGTCGAGGAAGGATCCGGACGGCTATTACTGGCTCTTGGGCAGAATTGATGATGTCATTAATGTGTCCGGCCATCGCATCGGGACGGCTGAAGTCGAAAGCGCTCTGGTTTCCCACTCATCGGTTGCAGAAGCAGCAGTCATTGGGTATCCTCATGAGATCAAGGGACAGGGAATCTACGCCTTCGTTACTCTAAAATCAGGGATCCAGAAGAGCGATGACCTGAAGAAACAGCTTGTGAACCATGTAAGAACCGTGATCGGCCCCATCGCCTCTCCGGACAAACTCCAGTTTGCCGATGGTCTTCCAAAGACACGAAGCGGCAAGATCATGCGAAGAATTCTTCGAAAGATCGCCGAGGGAAGAATCGATGAACTGGGCGATACCTCAACCTTGGCCGATCCAAGCGTTGTGACACAACTCGTTTCAGAGAGATTGTAGATCATGGCTAAGGTCAAGGCGTAGAAGTCATCGACGCAGGCTTTATCTCAGAAAGACTGGACATCCCCGCCCGGAGGCCAAGGAGGAACCCGGGCGGGGATTTTTTTATTTGAACATCATCGTCAGCTCAACGACCCCCTCATCGCGCCTCTTTTCAGTTTCAAATCCCATCTTTTCAAAGAGATGGAGCATGGCGGTGTTTCCCCACAAAACTTCGGCCGTAAATCCAAGCAACCCCTGTCTTTTTGCGAGAAAACTGAGATAGGAAAGCAGTTCCGTGCCAATGCCGTGGTTCTGGTACTTATCCGAGACCACAAAGGCTACTTCAGCCGTGTGGGTTCCTTCGTTCGTAGAATACTGTCCAAGTCCCACGATCTCTTCCGTGTTATCCTTCTGAAGGATGGCAAGAATAGAAATCTCTTTCGTATAATCGATGACCACAAACCGCTGCACCCTTTCGTGAGGCATATCCTTCCGGCTGGAGATGAATCGACGATAGATCGTGTTATCCGAGAGGGAATACAAGAAGCCCTGCAGGATGGGTTCATCGCTGATCTTAACGGGTCGGAAGAAGATGTTGAGCCCTGTCTTGGTGATCTTATGGGTTTCCAGAAACTCGGGATAAAGGCCCCGTTCTCCCGGGATAAAGGCCTGATCTTTATAGATCAAAGAATTCTTCTTTGCCTCTTCGATCAGCCAGGATCGAAATTTTGGATGCGCAATGGAGATCAGTTCAATAGCCCGTTCCCGGATATTTTTTCCGTGGAGATAGGCGATCCCATATTCTGAAACGACATAGTGAACATCGGCTCGATGGAGCGTCACACCCGCCCCCTCCCGAAGAAACGGGACAATCCTTGAAACGGTGTCATTTTCGGCCGTCGATTGAATCGTTAAGATCGTCTTTCCATGGGGTGCCAATAAAGCACCCCGCATGAAATCGGCCTGCCCGCCGATCCCACTGTAGAAAAGCTTTCCCAAGGACTCAGCCGTCGCCTGTCCCGTTAGGTCGATTTCCAGAGCACTATTAATGGCGGTCATATGGTGGTGTTGGGCAATGACCAATGGATTGTTCGTATAGTCAATCGTCCGGAATTCAAAAGAGGGGTTGTCGTGAATGTATCCATAGGTCTCTTTTTTTCCCATACAGAAAGAGGCGATCGTCTTTCCACGGTTGATGCTCTTTTGGGTGTTATCAATGACCTTCTTCTTCATCAGTCCAACGATTCCATCCGTCAACAACTCAGAGTGGACACCCAGGTGTTTCTTCCCTTCTAAATTGGAGAGAATCGCATTCGGGAGGCTTCCGTATCCCACCTGAATCGTATCTCCGTCCTGAATGAGGCGGGCCACATACTTTCCGATACGCTGTGCGATCTCATCATCCGTCTCGGAGCGATACTCAAGAAGAGGTTCATCGAAGGGCATGATAAAATCGACCTCTTCAATATGAATAAATCCATCCCCGTGAACGCGCGGCATATTGGAATTGATCTGTGCAATGACCCATGTGGCTTTCTCGGTGGCTGACTTGACAATGTCAACACTCACTCCTAAACTCATAAACCCATGGTCATCAGGCAAAGAAGTTTGGATTAAGGCCATTTCTACCGGGACCAGCCCACGGGCAAAAAGAACGGGAACTTCTGACAGGAAGATGGGTGTATAATCAGCCATTCCCTGATTGACCGCATTTCGGGTGATATGACCGATGAAGAAAGAATCATGGCGAAAATTGTGTTTGAATTTTTCATCCGTATAGGGCGCAATCCCAAGGGTCCATACGTGAAGAACTTCAGCATCGAAGAATGCCTTGGGATTGTCCTCAATATATTTGATTAGGGAACGGACAAGATGTTGCGGTTCCCCGCAGGCTGTCCCGATGAAAATTCGATTCCCAGGGCTAATATGGCTGAACACCTTATGCTCCGGAGCAAACTTCTCTGGATAGACCATTTTTATCTCTTCGATTTTCCTGTCCCTCTCGGTTGGATCCATTCTGATACCCCCTCCTTATGACTGATACTAAAACTCATTGTTGCAAAAAAAAATCACGATGACAACCCCAGCGGAAACACTGGAAAAGGCCTTGGAGCGGAACCACCGGACGTGGAGCACGACCGTCGATTGACTATGCTGGACCTCACTCTTGGTGAAATCCTCGGTTACCTATTCAATTCCAATGTAACCCGCATTCCAAGGCGTTGGAAGTGTTCCCGCTGGGGCTGTCCAATGCAACGATGAGGTAAATTGTGATGAAACCAGGACGTTTCACGAAACGATGAATTATATCATATACGGTTTGCTAAAAGAAGCCTTACCGGGTTCTCTGATTTTATTGATTTCTGGTCTCTTTAAGATTAAGATGGGTTTGGTTAAGGATTGTATTTGAAAGGTATTTTGCTTCCGGTGGGAGGGACGGGATGTTCAAGGAGACAGGGATGACCTCTGTGATGGAGGAAACCGGCCAGTTTGATCCATCCGAGGAGATGCGTAGCCAGGCCCATATCAAGAACCTGGCCCAGTATCAAAAGATGTATCAGCGATCGATTAAAGATCCAGAGGGTTTTTGGGGTGAGTATGCTGAAGAACTCCACTGGTTCAAGAAATGGGACAAGGTCTATGAGGGTGACTTTGGGAAAGCCCGAATCAAATGGTTTTCAGGCGGGAAGCTGAACGCAGCCTATAATTGCCTTGATCGCCATCTTCGCTCCGGGGTTAAGGACAAGGTTGCCATTCTTTGGGTAGGAGGATCGGGAGAAAATAAAGCCATCACCTATGAGCAACTTCACAGGGAAGTCTGCCGTTTTGGGAATGTTTTGAAGAGGTTGGGGATCAGAAGAGGAGACAGGGTTGCCATCTATCTTCCCATGATTCCTGAGCTTCCTATTGCGATGCTTTCCTGTGCAAGGATTGGAGCCATCCATAATGTGATCTTCACCGGGTTCAGTGCTGAATCCCTCCGGGAGAGGGTCCAGGATTGTAAAGCATCGCTCATCATCACAAGCAACTATGCCTTATCAGGGAGAAAGGTTTTGCCAACGAAGGCAAATGTAGATGTCGCTCTGAAGGAATGGCCTGCTATCAAAAGGATTGTGGTTCAATCTTCCGAGAAGGAGGTGGAGATCATCGAAGGCAGAGATTTCCTCTGGAACGAACTGATGGATCAGAGAGATCTTTCTTCCCATTGTGAGCCTGAAGAGATGGATTCGGAAGATCCTCTATTTATCCTCCATACAAGCGGAAGCACGGGAAAACCCAAAGGAGTGCTTCATACGACTTCCGGGTATCTTCTCCACGTCAAGAAGAGCTTTGAGTGGGTTTTCGACTATCATCCGGGAGACATCTACTGGTGCACAGAGGATATGAGTTGGATCATTGGCCACAGTTATGGGTTGTACGGCCCTCTCTGTTCCGGGGCCACCTCCCTGATGTTTGAAGGCACTCCAAACCACCCGAAGCCGGATCGGTTTTGGGAGATTGTGGAAAAGTATCGGGTGAATATTTTTTATACCACCCCTGCGGCTTTGCGCCTTTGTATGCGGGAGAGAACCGAGTGGGTCGAGAGGCATGACTTGAGCAGTTTGAGGCTGTTAGGTTCCGTGGGTGAGCCAATCGGCCCCAAGGCCTGGATGTGGTACTACACCCATGTAGGCGCTGAAAGATGTCCCATCGTTGATACCTGGTGGCAGACGGAGACAGGTGGAATCCTGATCACTCCTTTGCCCGGGGCCATTTCCCTGAAGCCTGGTTCTGCTGCCCTTCCTTTTTTTGGAGCAGACCCAGCCATTCTACGGGAAGATGGATCCGAATGTGAGGTGAACGAGGGAGGATACCTTGTGATGAGAAGGGCCTGGCCCGGCATGATGCGAGGAGTCTTCGATGCCCCGGAAAAGCTGAGGGAGACATACTTCGTCCAATTCCCGGGCGCCTACTTTACGGGCGATAGAGCGCGAAGGGACGAGGATGGATACTTCTGGCTCTCAGGGAGAGTGGATGATGTCATCCATTCTTCCGGATACAGGCTTGGGACGACAGAGATTGAGAATGCCCTATCTTCTCACGAGGCCGTTGCAGAGGTAGCCATTGTTCCATTCGCCCATCCTATCAAGGGGCAGGGCATTTATGCCTTTGTGACGTTAAGACCGGGTTTTGAAAAGTCCGAGGCTTTAAAAAAGGTTCTTCTCGACTATGTTCAAAGAAAGATTGGCATCCTTGCCGTTCCAGATAAGATCCAATGGGTTGATGTGCTATCGAAGACCCTCAGTGGCAAGATCATGCGTCGTATCCTGCGGAAAATTGCTTCGGGAGAGATTCATGACTTGGGTGACACCTCGGCCCTTGCAAACCCATCTGTGGTTGAGGATCTGATCCAGGGAAGGCAGTAAAATCGGCCATGGCAAAGACAGGGATCGTCAAGCACCCTCTCTATCTCGAGCATAAGACAGGGATCATGCATCCCGAAAATCCCTACCGGCTTGAATCGATCTATACCATGCTGGAAAGCAGGGATTTTGGCGGCGCATTGGTTGAAATCCCCCCCCGGTTTGCGAAACTGACGGAGCTCCTTTTGGTTCATGATCCCAATTATGTGGACCGGGTACTGGATAGTGCTGAGAAGACCCAAATCCGGTTTGATCCGGATACCGTGACTTCTGCCAAGTCCTATAAAGCAGCATGGATGGCCGCTGGGGGCGTGATGGAGGCGGTCCGGGCTGTTCTGGCCGGAGAGGCTCGAAATGCCTTTGCCCTGATCCGGCCCCCAGGGCACCACGCCCTGAGAGACCGCGCGATGGGGTTCTGCATCTTTAATAACCTGGCGATCGGGGCGCGGTATGCCTTGAAGTGCCAGGGGCTGGAGAGGGTCATGATCGTTGACTGGGACCTCCACCACGGCAATGGCATCCAGGATATTTTTTATGATGATCCTCATGTTCTCTATGTCTCAATTCATCGCTATCCTTTTTTTCCATGGACAGGAGGAGCAGAAGAGGTCGGGGAAGGGAAGGGAAAGGGGTTTAACGTCAACGTTCCTCTGGAATACGGTTGTTCTGATCCAGATTATGCCAACATTTATCGCCATCTTCTCTGGCCTATTGCCCGGCGTTTCAAACCGGAAACGATCCTTGTGGCTGCCGGTTTCGACATTCACCATGGCGATCCCCTTCGTTCCATGAATGTGACGGAAGCAGGCTTCGCACGGATGACCCAACTCCTGATGGAGATGGCTTCTGAACTTTGCGGGAAGAGGCTCATCCTTGCTCTGGAAGGAGGATATAACTCAGAGGCCCTTCGAGATTCGGTCGCAACGGTACTCTGGGAATTGGTAGGGCGATCCGTGATCAACAAAGAAGAGATGCGCCAGGTCGAAGATGCCCGATTTGGGAACATCGAAAAAACCATTCAGAAGGTGAAGAAGATTCAGATGCTCTATTGGGGGGCTCTGTAACACAAAAATTGAGCCCATCGAAGATTTCGGGGTTCTACTGATGGAGAACATTCTTCCTCCTGCGAATCCAAAAGCCAACTTAGAGGATTATGAAAAGGCCCATCGATCCTTTGATTGGAAGGTGGTGGAGCAGGAGTTCAGTTGGCACCATACGGGCAAAGTGAACATCGCCTATGAAGCGATTGATCGGCATGCTGAAGATCCGATTCAGGCGGGAAAGTGTTGTCTGAACTTTGAGGGAGAATCCCGGAAGGAAAGAATCAGCTATGCTCAGATGAAAGACCTCTCCAATCGATTTGCCAATGTTCTCAGGAAAATCGGCGTAAAGAAGGGAGACCGGGTCCTCATCTTTCTTCCCCGGTGTCCTGAATACTATGTTGCCATGGTCGGCTGTGCCAAGGTCGGTGCGATATTTTGCCCATTGTTTGAGGCTTTGATGCAAGTCGCCCTCGGAGAACGATTGAGGGACAGCGGTGCGAAGGTTCTGGTAAGCAATCTAAAAATGGCGGAGCAAGTTCCTCTGATCGACCTACCCAGCCCTCGATCGATTATTCTGGTTGGGGCAATGGGCATGGGTCTGAAACCCTGGGAGTTAAGTTGGGAAGAAGAGATGGTTCATGCCTCCCCTGAATGCAGAATCGAATGGGTCAGTCTTGAAGATCCCCTCTATCTTATTTATACGTATGGTTCGAGTGGGAAGCCGAAGGGCGTCCTCCATGCTCACCAGGATATGGTGGGTCACCTCATCACCGCCCGATGGGTCCTTGATCTCAGGGAAGGAGATGTCCTCTGGACAACTGCGGACCCAGGCTGGGTGACCGGAACCGTCTACGGCGCCTTTGCCCCATGGCTCTGTGGGGTTGAGAGTTTTATCAGGGCAGGAAGGTTTGAGATGGAAGGATGGTGCCGGTCCATCGAAATGAATCGGGTTTCCGTGTGGTATACAGCGCCCACCGTTTTCCGGAGATTCATTGGAAGGGGAGAGGAGGTGCTGAAAAGACATGACTTGAGCAGTCTCCGACACCTGCTCAGCGTGGGGGAACCCCTGCCTTCAGAGATTGTCTATTGGGCAAGAAGAGTCTTTAAAATGCCTATCCATGATACCTGGTGGATGACTGAGACCGGAATGATCATGATTGCCAATTATCCCAGTATGCCCATTAAACCAGGCTCTATTGGAAAACCTTTCCCTGGGACAAAGGCTGCCATTCTGGGCTCTCACGGAGAAGAACTTCCACCCATGACTCTGGGAAGTCTGGCCCTTCAGAAGGGTTGGCCCGCCATGATGAGGCAGATCTGGAAGGATGAAAAACGCCATCAAGAATACTTTCGTTTCCCCTCCTGGTATATCTCAGGGGACACAGCCTACATGGACGATGATGGATATTTCTACTATCAGGGGAGAGATGACGACTTGATCAAGATCGCCGGTGTGGTGGTCGGTCCCACCGAAGTAGAAGAGGTTCTCAGGCGCCATCCCGCAATTGCAGACGCCGGGATCATAGGGAAGACGGATTCCATGAAGGGGAATATCATCAAGGCCTTTATCTGCTTGCGACCGGGTTTCGCGCCTTCCGAAGATCTCAAGAGTGAGATCAAAGAATTTGTGAAAAAGTACTTTTCTCCCAGAATCGTTCCGAAGGAAGTCGATTTTCGGCCCCAGATTCCAAGATCAGAAGATGGCAAGGTGGTCAGGCGGGTCCTGAAGGCATGGGAACTGGGGCTCCCAGCGTGAGTGGTGAATAGTGAAGGGTGATCAACGGGTAGATCCCAATCGACAGTTACAGATCACTGATCACCCTTCCTAACAGATCCTCGGTAGTTGCTCTGCCGCCGACATTTCGATCACCCTTTTCACTCCTAAAATCGTCCGGAGGATAGCTTTTTTCGGATGGGATTCGACCACCTGTCCAATGAGGCGGGCTTCTTTTCCAAATGGATGATCATACAAGGTGGAGAGAACGGATTCTGCCTCGTTCGGAGAGACGATGGCAATCAGTTTTCCCTCGTTCGCAACATAGAATGGATCGAGACCCAGGAGCTCACAGGCAGCCCGAACTCCTTCGTGAATCGGCACACGGGTCTCATCGATTTCAAAACCGACATTACTCTCCCGCGCCAATTCGATGAGCGCTGTCGCAAGACCGCCCCGGGTGGGATCCCTCATCACGCGAATTTCATGATGCTGATCAAACATCGCTTTAACAAGCCCATTCAGGGGGGCACAGTCACTGACCAGGGAAGTGCCGAATTCTAACCCCTCCCTCTGACAGAGGATGGCCATTCCATGGTCTCCGATGCTTCCTGAGAGCAATATCTTGTCACCCGGACGAGCATGTTGTGGAGAGAGGCGGATATCTTCCCTGATCCATCCGACCCCAGCCGTATTAATGAAGATTTTGTCGGCACTCCCATGCTCTACCACTTTTGTGTCGCCTGCAACGACCTTCACTCCTGCTGTCATCGCAGTCTCGGCCATAGAAGAGACGATCTTTTCGAGATCCGAGTGAGGCAGCCCCTCTTCCAAGATGTACCCAGCAGAGAGATAAAGAGGCTGAGCGCCAACCATAGAGAGATCGTTCACCGTGCCACAGACAGCCAGCTTTCCAATGTCTCCGCCGGGAAAGAAGATGGGGCGGACGACATAGGAGTCTGTCGTAAGGGCCAGGCGTCCCTTCTGCTCCGGAAGGACGGCAGCATCACCGAGGACGTCGAGGTAGGAGTTCGAGAAATAATAGTGAAACAACTGCTTGATCAGGTCGTGCATGAGACGCCCCCCGCTCCCATGTGCGAGTTCGATCCGTTCAGTCGCCATGGCCGTTTTCCCCAAACTGAAGATACGCGGAGCAGGCCCCTTCAGCAGAGACCATGCACGGGCCAATTGGATTCTCAAAGTTACAGATTCGGCGAAAAAGCGGGCATTCTGGAGGATTGAGAAGTCCCCGGAGGACTTCACCACATCGACATCCTGGCGGTTCTTCACCGG
>DATIGG010000469.1:0-4616 GCA_035454825.1 Thermodesulfobacteriota bacterium
AATCCGGCAGTAATGATCCAATGGCCGTCTTTCTGACGATTGGTTTCATCCATCTGCTCACTCATGCCGACGCTTCCCTGGTCGATTTCGTTCCGATGTTTTTCTCACAGATGGTCGTAGGGGCCGCTTTGGGCTATGGAGTTGGACGAGCTGCTGTTTTTGTGACCAACCACTTACGGCTTGAGTATGAGGGTCTTTACTCCGTTTATACACTGACGGTCGTTTTGCTAACCTACGGGGCGACCGCATCTCTTGGTGGCAATGGATTTCTGGCGGTCTATCTTGCGGGGCTCGTCATGGGAAACAGCGACTTCATTCACAAGAGGAGCATCATGCGCTTCCATGACGGCCTTGCCTGGCTCATGCAAATCGCAATGTTCCTAACACTGGGTTTACTGGTCTTCCCATCCCGTCTCATTCCAATTGCAGGAATCAGTCTGTTGGTCTCTCTTTTCCTGATGTTTGTCGCTCGTCCTGTCAGCGTTCTGGCCATTCTGCTTTTGACGAAAATGAGTTTTCGAGAAAAAACAATGCTGTCCTGGGTGGGCTTGCGAGGGGCGGTGCCGATTGTTTTAGCTACATTTCCTCTCCTTGCCAAGCTTCCCAATGCAGGAATGATTTTTGACATCGTTTTCTTCATCGTCCTCACCTCTGTTCTTTTGCAAGGAACTTCGATCCCGATTGTAGCAAGGTGGCTCAGGGTGGATACTCCCCTTCCTCCAAAGCCTCAGGTTCCCGTGGAGATAGGGCCCGCATGCAATCTCAAGAATGAGTTGGTCGAAATAACTATTCCCCCCACCTCGGCTGTAGTGGGAAAACAGATCGTGGAACTCGGACTGCCCTCGGGGACATTAATCGTTTTGGTAAGCAGGAACGGAGAGTGTTTTGCTCCCGGTGGAGGAACGGTTCTCGCCGCGAATGACGCAGTCCTATTCTTCGCCGAAAGAGCGGCCATAACGAGAATCCGGTCGATTTTGGAAGAAACTTCGCCGTAACATTGGAGCCAGCAACCCGGTTACGATGGGTTCGCCTCATTGGCATTCAGGTCAGGGGTTGCGAGAATCGGGGAGGGAACCCTGACGGTAGTAGAAACCGTGAAACCTGATAGGATTGTTCGGGCGTGTTTAAGACGAGGGTTATCAGTTACGGATTTGTTTTTCTCCTCTTCTTCAGCTCCTCCGTTCTGATTGCTGAAGAAATCGGACAGTCGAAACACCATCGGAAGTCAAGGAACCACTCAAATTGAATCGAAAGGAGGCAGGCCTAATGGCATGGAAGGCGAGTGAAAAAGAGGAAGAATATTTTGCGAGGATGGAGTTTGAAAGGAAAAAGAAGTTGGAGGAAGAGAAGCATCAAAGCCTTGCGCTGGAAGAAAAGCAAAGGCTCAAGGAGCTTCATTATATGAAATGTCCAAAATGCGGAATGGAGCTCATAGAAATTGACTTTAGAGGGATCAAGGTAGACAAATGCTCCGAATGTGAAGGGGTCTGGCTCGATGCGGGCGAATTAGAAACTGCGTCCACCCTTGAAAAGACAGGCCTTGATAAACTCTTTGGTGTCTTCAGGAAATAGTTGACACGGTCTCTTTGACAAAGGGTGGTGTCGGCTCCCAAAGCCAGGTTTTGGTGTGCGGAGACGAAGGGGGAGATTTGAAGGTTATCTTCTCCTTACCCCAGAGTATTGACAGAACAGAGGGTTTCTATTTAGAGTTTGTCCATAAACTCTGTTAGGCCGTCATGCCGAACTTGAGGAGCCTGCCCTGTACTTGATACGGGGGCATCCAGAGGCCCTTGAAAATACAGGATTTCCCGACTCGTCAAAACTGATCATAGGTCGGGGACTGACGACTTCTTATGAAAACCGCAATTTATGGACAGACACTATTTAGTATTGCTTTTGGAAGTGAGGGCCGAATAAATATAGCGGAGGACCCGTTTTTTGGGGTGAATTCCGATTATGTCGGAAAGGATATCCCTTAATCCTAACCCGTCAGCTAACTCCGCAGGCGTCTAAGGGAGGATACGAAGCTAGGGGTCTTCTCCTGGCTTTTTTATGACAAACGATCATTCTGAAGACCATGTTGGTCTTATCCAGAAAATCAAGCGCAAACTGATTGGTGCTCCCCGGGATATCCAGGATTCCTCGGTCTTTCACAAAATCTCATTGATTCCCATCCTGGCATGGATTGGCCTTGGAGCCGACGGCCTCTCGTCATCGGCCTACGGCCCTGAAGAGGCCTTCAAGACCCTGGGAGAGCATACCTATCTCGCGATCTTTTTGGCCCTCGCCACTGCGCTGACCGTCTTTATCATCTCCTATGCCTATTCCCGGATCATTGAACACTTTCCCACCGGGGGCGGCGGGTATATTGTGGCCACCCATACCCTGGGCGAGAAGGCTGGCGTGGTTTCAGGTTGCGCCCTCCTCGTCGATTACATGCTGACGATCACGGTATCCATTGCCTCCTGCGGGGATGCGCTTTTTAGTTTCTTACCTTTGTCAGTCCATCCGTTCAAATTATATTTCGAAGTTTTTTGCATCTTGGCGCTCATCGTATTGAACCTTCGAGGGGTGAAAGAATCGGTCACCATCCTTGCCCCCATCTTCCTGATTTTTATCGTAACCCATGTCTTCATGTTGACTTATGGGGTCTTAACCCATCTCGGTGACGTGAGACCGATTGCCCACGAACTTCGCGGAAATTTTCAACACGGCTTCTCCGTTCTGGGAGGAACCGGACTCTTTCTGCTATTTTTGCACGCCTATTCCTTGGGGGGCGGGACCTTCACAGGGATCGAGGCCGTTTCAAACGGTCTCCCAATCATGAGAGAGCCAAAAGTTCAGACCGGAAAGAGGACGATGCTCTATATGTCCACCTCGCTTGCCTTTACAGCGAGTGGGATATTGGTCTGTTACCTGCTTCTCAGGGTCCGTCCCGTGGAAGGCCAGACATTGAATGCTGTCCTTGCAGGCAGCCTGTTTGGACGTTGGAGTTTTGGTCATTGGCTGGCTCTGGTGACGATCCTCTCCGAGGGAGCCCTCCTGGTTGTCGCTGCCCAGGCAGGATTCATCGATGGTCCGCGGGTCATGGCCAATATGGCCATTGATTCCTGGTTCCCTCATCGATTTTCGAGTCTCTCAGAACGGCTCACGACCCACAACGGTATCCTGCTGATGGGGAGCGCAGCCCTTCTTCTTCTCCTTTACACCCATGGCGACATCTTAACCCTGGTGGTTATGTATTCAATCAATGTCTTTGCCACCTTTTCACTCTCCGAACTCGGGATGTCACGTTTCTTCATCACCCACCGCAAGACGGACGCAAAATGGAAGAAGCATCTCCCTGTTCATCTCACAGGCTTGATACTCTGCGTCACGATCCTTACCATCACCGTCATTGAAAAGTTTACCTCCGGAGGCTGGGTAACGTTGGTCATCACTTCCGGTGTGATTGGAGTCTGTTATTTCGTACGACGCCACTATACCGAGGTGAGTAAGAAGATCCGCGAATTGGACGAGATGTTATTGAATATCCCAACTTCTGGCTCCGTCAATCCGGAACCTGTCGATCCAAAAAAAATGACGGCTGTCCAGCTTGTTACGGGTTTCAATGGCTTCGGAGTTCATACCCTTCTATCCATCGTCCGGGGTTTTCCCAATCTCTACAAGAACATCATCTTTGTATCCGTTGCAGTTTGTGATTCGGGTTCTTTTAAGGGACCGCAGGCCGTGTCTGCCTTATCTGACTCAACCCGGGAAGCATTGGAGAAATATGTCCAGCTCGCAAGACGCCTCGGCATGGCGGCAGACTACCGCTTTGATGTGGGGACAGATGTCGTTGAGAGTGCCACCCAACTGTGCGAAAAGATTGCCGAGGAATTTCCGAGGTCGATATTTTTCACAGGCCAGTTGGTCTTTGAACAGATCCATTTCTTTCATAAGTTGCTCCACAACGAAACAGCCTATGCCATCCAGCGGCGCCTCCAATGGGATGGTTTGACTACAGTGATCCTGCCCATCCGGGTAAAGACATAATGCATTATTCCTCAGCCAGACGGCCTATGAGTTAAGAAAGTAAATCAGGCCATAAAGGAATAAGAAGAGAATCGCTAAAAGCACTCCCAACCCCATCGGTCTTCTATAAAGATTTTCGTCGTACTTCAGTTCTTTTTTGTAGCAAATCGCTTCGAACGAGGAGGAAGCCTCCCGGCGGCCCATTGGGCTGTATTTCGCTAAAATATCAGGAAGAGCAAAAGGGTCTTTGCTAAGACAGACCAAGATACTGATGATCCGGGAAAAGGCAGCTTGTGTTCTGAGTCTAAAGTCATTCAAAGGCCCCCGGCACAGCCATGCGATGCCTCGGAAGGCCATCCGATAAAAATAATCAAAATCCAGGATGATCCATCGATGAGGTGAAAAAGCTTTTATGGCCAGCATGAAGACCAATCCAGCGAAGAAGAAAAGCTGCAAGACCCCAATGATGTGAGATAGGGTGTAAGCGTGGTAGTCGGTGGAAGCATACGGAAGGATGTGGAAGAGTATTCGCGGAAAGACGCCGATTAGAACACACAAAAATGCTGTCACGATCATGGCACACTGCATATTCCAAGGGGATT
>DATIGG010000470.1:0-7759 GCA_035454825.1 Thermodesulfobacteriota bacterium
AAGGATTTTATCACGTCGGCGACCTCGGAAGAAATGATCATCCCGTGACTTGTTGATCAGTATATAATGGATAACGTTATATATGTCAACCTCAAGTATCGGCTTACAACTCCTGAGACACTTAACAATACAGTCAAAATGAGCTATGATGATCTCGGTCGGCCGATCGAGATCAAGTATACGAAGGGAAAAAGTACCCTCTACAGCGATGATGCTGCAAGCAGGACAGGACGACTCAACAAACAGAGGTTCAAAGGGTATCCTGGCGGTCATAGGAAGTTCCATTGCTATTTTCTGGCCAGGGGCCTTAATCTTTGGTTTTCCTGGCGTGATGGCACCTTACTGGATGAAGACATTCCACGTGGGACGTGGAGCCATTGGGAATATCCTGTTCTTCGTCCTGGCAGCGGTGGGAGTCTTCATGTTTCTCGTTGGCCGCTGGCAGGAAAAATTTGGAATCAGGAGAATGATAACGGCCGGAGCCATCATCTGTGGCCTCAGTGTGCTCATCATTGCTTATGCCTCGAATCTTTACATGGTCTACCTCTGGGCTTTCCTGACAGGCACATCCTCTGCCTTCGTCTACATCCCTGCAGTAACAACAGTCCAGCAGTGGTATCCCACAAAACGAGGCCTTGTTTCAGGAATTGTGAGTCTGCTATTTGGTTTGGCGGCGGCGATCATGTCCCCCCTCTTCCGATATATGTTTGAATCGATGGGCTATGTTCCCATGAATCTTACAGTGGCAGTTCTTGCTTTAATCATTGGAATTATTGCTGCTCAATTTACAGAAGGTCCCAAAACACCTCCAACTCCTCAACCCTCTGTTTCTTCAGGGCAGCCAAAGCCTCCAGTCATAATCAGAGAATCCTTAACCGTCAGAGAGAGCCTTCATACGAAGAGTTTCTGGTTTCTCTGGCTGACATGGGCGTTTCAGGGAGCAGCAGGGATTGCGATGGTAACCCTTTCCACGGCTTACGGTCTGTCGAAAGGATTAGCGATGGACTCTGCGGTTGTCATCTTAACGGCCTTCAATATCACAAATGGAGGAAGCCGACTCATCATGGGTTTTTTCTCCGACATTGTGGGCAGGAACGCGGCAATGAGTCTAACCTTCTTGGCTGCAGGGGGAGCTTATTTTCTTTTACCTTATGTTAACACCTTGATTGTCTTAGCTTTTCTCGCAGCCGTCATTGGATTTGCCTTCGGGACACTCTTTGCCGTTTCAGCTCCCCTGGCAGTCGATTGTTTCGGCCTCAAACATTTCGGGGCAGTATTCGGTCTGGTCTTCACGGCTTATGGATTTGTCTCCGGGATATTGGGGCCTTCTTTAAGTGGATATCTATTGGATATTACTGATGGAAATTTCTTCATTGTCTTTGCCTGCCTTGGCATCTTTTGCACCCTTTCCGCCATCTTCATTCGATTTGTTACCCCTCCCCGGGCAAAGTCGCCATCGTTTTAACACGTCTTCATAAAATTGAATAGAAATGCCAAAAAAACCGTCATTGTATTATAAAGATGAGGTTATTATATTTAGAGAAAGGGGTGCTTTATGGAATGGGTGAAAAGAGAAAGGAGTGACCAAATCATGAAAAAACTCTTAATGATCATTGCCTTTGTCAGCTTTCTCCTGGCACCATTCATGGCTTACGCACAGTCGGACCGGACAACCGGATCTCCTCCAGTAGCACAGACCCTGGTCCGCGAAGGTGATTTCGCAGTGAAGCTTGCTGATGCTCTCAAAATAGGAAAACCAGAGAACGAAGCGGAAGCTGAAAGCATGCTGACCTCGGTCGGTATTGCCCCGAGGAATGGATGGATTGCCGATTATCCTGTAACTCCAGATATTATTGGAGAGCTGGAGACTGCCATTGGCGAAGCGGCAGATTCGAACCGATTGGCGATGAGAAAGGACGAAGCCATTGGAACATTCAATTCCGTTTCCACCGATCTTGGCCTTCCAGTCATGGCAGATACTACAGACAAAACCGCTGAGTATACGCAACCGGTCGACTACAGCAAATACACTGATCCTGCGGTTATTAACGACTACTATTATAATGAGGGGCCGCCGGTGGTTACTTACTACCCTCCACCCTGGGATTACGACTACCTTTATGCCTGGGTTCCTTCTCCCTTCTGGTTCTCCGGGTTCTATTTCCCAGGGTTCTTTGTTCTCCACGACTTCGACCGGATCATTGTTGTGAACAAACATTTCCATAAGAGGATTTGCAACCACGCCTTCGACCCAAGGACAAGAAGGTTCGGCAGGATTGATCCTGAAACAAGGGGCCTTGTTGGCGCCCACAGGATTGCCGATCGGCCACGAGGGTTTAGATCAACAGAGGCAAGAAACGGCGCATCGTCGATCCATAAAAGGAGCTTCGAACGGGCAGGAGCTGCAAATCTGAACAGGGCTTCAGTCTCATCTCAGTCAGGAGGGCTCTCGGAAAGGCGAGGCCCTGTTAACAGAGTGATGACTCCTCCGACCTCCACTGGCCGAAGCCGCGGTTCAATCGGTTCTTCAGCAACCAGACAGTGGCCAGGGAGAATCCAACCTGAAGCTCGTTCTCCTGATTTAAGCAGAGGCTCTTTTAGCCGTCCAAACATCTCCGCCAACCGGAGCGAGACTTTCCGCAACCCGCCTGCCAGCAGTGAAAAATCCTTCCAGGTTCCTTCCATAGGCAGTGGAAGAGGATCCTTCCAAGCGCCTTCGGGCGGTGGCGGTTTTTCCAGGGGGGGTTTTAGTGGCGGCGGCCGTAGTACTTTCAGCGGCGGATTCTCAGGCGGCGGTGGCTGCAGAGGTCGTTGCTGAAGAAGTCTTTGGAATTTTCGATCCGTTCAGGCAATTCAGACATACAGGAGGGGGCTTAAGTTAGCCCTATTTTTTTTAACTTTTTTCTACATCGATGTCTGAGGATAGTTATCGAGCTTCCTTTCTGCTTTTTCCTTCCTCCGTGAACGAAAAATCCGGATACGACCAACTCTTTCCTGGAAGGTATCGAGATAGGTATATACCACAGGCGTGACATAGAGAGTGATCAATTGTGAAAAGAGAAGACCTCCCACAACTGCAAGGCCGAGGGGCCGGCGCGACTCAGCTCCGGCTCCGAAGCCCATGGCGATTGGCATCGTGGCCATCAGGGCAGCCATCGTCGTCATCATGATGGGCCTGAATCGTATCAGGCAGCCCTCATAGATCGCATCAGCAGGGCTCTTTCCCTCCCTTCTTTCAGCCTCCAAGGCAAAGTCGATCATCATGATGGCGTTCTTCTTCACGATCCCAATCAACATGATAATCCCGACAAAAGCATAAATGTTCAGATCGATATGAAAGATCATCAATGTCAGTAGAGCGCCAAACCCGGCAGAAGGCAGGCCTGAAAGGATCGTGAGAGGATGAACGAAACTCTCGTAAAGAATGCCTAATACAATGTAGATGACCAGAATGGCCATGAGCAGCAGGAGCCCGAGACCTCGCATGGAGGACTCAAAGGCCTGGGCAGTCCCCTGGAAGCTGGTGGTGACTGTTGAAGGAAGCGCCTTTGCAGCTACTTTGCGAACCGCATCCACGGCCTCTCCAAGGGAGACGCCTGGCCTCAGGTCAAAAGAGAGGGTGACAGAGGGAATCTGTCCAAGATGGTTGACGGTGAGGGGCCCGACCCCTTTCGTAATGTTGGCGACCGTGTTCAGAGGAACAAGCCGGTCATTGGTTGAGCGGATATAGAGCATCGCTAAGGCGTTAGGGTCAAGCTGGTATTTCGGGTCAAGTTCCATGATGACCTGATACTGGTTGTTTGGAGCGAAGATGGTGGAGATCTGGCGGGAGCCGTAGGCCGTGTAAAGGGCATCTTCCACCTGTTGGGCCGTCACGCTGAGGGCTGAGGCTTTATCCCGATCGATCTCGATATTGACTTGAGGATTTGTGATTTGGAGGTCGCTCGTCACATCCTGCAGGATGGGTAATTCCCTTAACTTCGCCTCGAGCAGAGGAGCATGCTCATAGAGTTCCTTCGTGTTCGGACTCTGCAGGGTATACTGGTACTGGCTCTTTGTCAGTGTTCCTCCGATACGGATCGGGGGAGGATTCTGCAAAAAGACCCGGATCCCGGGAACAACGGCAAGTTTTTTACGCAATTCCTGAATTATTCCATCCACATTCAGACCGCGCTCTGACCTTGGCTTTAAGCGGATGAAGACGCGGCCTGTATTCACTGCCACAAGGGTGCCTACAGGCCCTACCCCTGACATAAAGGAATCCACATTCGGGTCTTTGCTTAGGAGGGCAGCCACTTTCTTCTGATGCTCCTTCATAGATTCGAAAGAGATTCCCTGGGCTGCCTCTGTTAACCCAAAGATCTGGCCCGTATCCTCGCTTGGAAGAAACCCCTTCGGGATCGTGATAAAAAGATAAATCGTCGCTGCAAAGATAAGATTTGAGAGGATGAGGGTCGTAAAGCGGTGCTTCAGAACAACCTTAAGACTGTGGTCATAGGCATGGAGCATACCATTGAAAAAGCGTTCTGAATAATCATAGATTCGATTATGCCGCTTCGATTCGGAATGACGAAGAAAGCGGCTGCAGAGCATGGGCGTCAGGGTCAAGGAGACAAAGCCTGAAACCAGAATGGCAATGCTGATCGTAACGGCAAATTCGTGAAGCAAACGTCCAACGATCCCCCCCATAAAGAGAACGGGAATGAAGACGGCGACAAGGGAAAGGGTCATAGAGATGATGGTGAACCCGATCTCCCTTGATCCATGGAGTGCGGCCTCTAAAACCCCTTCCCCTTTCTCGATATGGCGGACGATATTTTCGAGCATGACGATGGCATCGTCGACCACAAACCCGACCGAGAGGGTCAAAGCCATGAGAGAGAGGTTGTCAAGGCTGAAGTTCAAGAGATACATGGCAGAGAAGGTGCCCACAATGGAGAAGGGGAGCACCAGGCTCGGAATGAGCGTGGAGGGGATGTTCCGAAGGAAGAGGAAGATGACCAGAACAACTAAACAGAGGGAAAGAAAGAGGGTAAATTTGACATCATTGACCGAATCCCGGATGGACACGGAGCGGTCGTAGAGCGTGGCGAGGTTGACGGATGCAGGCATCTGGGCCCGGAAAGTGGGAATGAGTGCTTTGATGGAGTCAACCACTTCAACGGTATTTGTTCCTGGTTGACGCTGAATGGCCAGAACGATGGCAGGAATCTCGTTATACCAATTGGCCACCTTGTCATTCTCAACGCTATTGATCACTCTCCCAATCTCCCGGAGGCGCACGGGTGAACCCTGCCGGTAAGCCACAATCAGAGGTTGGTAAGCTTCTGCCTCCATCAATTGACCACTGGCCTGTAAGGTGACCGCTTGATGAGCCCCCCATAAAGTCCCTGTAGGGAGATTCACGTTTCCTTTTTGAACAGCACTTGAGGCTTCATCAATTCCAATGCCTCGTGTCGCGAGGGCCTGGGGATCGAGCTGGATGCGGACGGCATACTTCTGAGATCCATAGATCAGAACCTGGGCAACACCGCTGATCATGGAAATGCGGGGGGCAATGAAGGTGTCTGCATATTCGTTCACCATGGAGAGGGGAAGTGTTGGAGAGCTCAGGGAGAGATAGAGAACGGGTTGGTCGGCAGGATTGACCTTCTGATAGGAAGGAGGTGTCGGCAAGTCCGGAGGAAGCTGCGTGGCGGCTTTGGTGATCATCGCCTGAACATCCTGGGCAGCAGCGTCGATATTCCGACTCAGGTTGAACTGGAGGGTGATCAGGGTTTTTCCCAGGGCATTCGTTGACGTCATAGAGTCCAGACCCGCAATGGTGGAAAATTGTCGTTCCAGAGGAGTGGCCACCGATGAGGCCATCGTCTCAGGACTCGCACCTGGCAGGTTAACTGTCACCAGAATGGTCGGAAAATCGACATTGGGAAGATCGCTTACCGGAAGAAGGCGGTATCCCATAATACCGAAAAAGAGGATGGCGAGCATGACAAGGGTCGTCATGACAGGTCGCCGGATGAAGAATTCTGCGATGTTCATGAGCCCTTCTCTGGACGGTTCATTTCCCCCTTCACTTCCACTTTAGCTCCTGGTACGAGCTGAAGCTGGCCATCCGTCACGACTTTCTCTCCGTCTTTGAGCCCCTTTTCGATGATCGACTCATTATTGAGTGTTCTGCTCACAACCACCGGGCGGAGCTCTACCGTGAGGTCTGGCTTAATCACAAAGACATATTGGCCACTCTGACCCGTCTGAACAGCCTGGGATGAAACGATGATCGCATCAGGCTGTGTGCTCAGTGTCAGAACAACATTCACAAACTGTCCTGGCCAGAGCCGCCTCTCTTTGTTGGCGAAGGTTCCTTTAAGCAAGATCATTCCTGTTGTCTTATCGACGGCATTATCGATGAATGTCAGCACTCCCTGCTCAGCGCTCCCCGTATCATTCGGAGGAAGGGCTTCGACCTTGAGTGGGCGTCCTGCCATATACTTCTTGATTTCCGGCAGATTCTGCTCGGGAACAGAGAAGGCGACATAGATGGGGTTGATCTGATGAATGGTCAACAAGTCAATATCGTTCGCCTTCACCACGTTGCCTCTCTTGACGAAGAGATTTCCGGTTCGGCCGTCCATCGGGGAACGAATAAAGCAATAGCTCAGCTGAACCTTGGCGTTCTCCACCGCTGCCTGGTCTGCGCGGACAGCGGCCCGGGCATTCTCCAAGGCGGCTTTCGAGGAGCGGACCGCTGCCTCTGCGCTTTCTTTGGCAGCTTTATCCGCGCGGACGGTTGCTTCAAGAGCCTCTGCATTCGTCCGAAACTGATCGTATTGTTGCCTGGAGACGACCTGTTTCTCGATCAGAGACTCGTAACGCTTCGCTTCTACCTTGGCGTTTTCTGCCTGCGCCATATCCCTCTCGAGGTTCGCCTCAGCCTGTCTCACCAGGGCCGTATTCTTTGCCATGTCAGCCTCGACCTGGCCCACCTGGGCTATATCCCTTGCCAAATTGGCCTCGGCCTGCTTGAGGGCCGCTTCAAGGGGCCGTGGGTCGATGGTAAAGAGAAGATCCCCCTTCTTCACATCCTGTCCTTCGTTAAAGTGGACCTGAATGATTTCCCCTCCCACGATTGACTTCACAGTAACCGTGGAATAGGCTTGAATGTTCCCTATGGCGCGAATCTGTATCGGCGCTCCTTTTTGGATCACCGTACCTACCATCACGGGAACCGCCTTGGGGGGACCCTGCTCTGTCTTTCCTGAAGAGCAAGCAGCGAGCATAAGTAAGATTCCGACCAGAAATCCTGGCCTTTTTATTGCCCTCATCGATTTTTGCTCCAATGAATTAAATATCCCATATTCAAAAGAAATTTCAACAAGCCAATTCCCTAACCCGGTACAGCCGGAACCAAACATACTCTTAAGTTGAGAAAATTCGAAATCCGAATATCGAAATTCGAAACAAATTCGAATTTTCGAAATCCAAATTTCCCAAACTCCTTTGATTTGTTTTGAACATTTGAAATTGGGTCATCTGAGATTGTTTCGAGTTTCGGATTTCGTGCTTCGGATTTACACCCGCTTGATCGTGAATAACTTCGTTGCCGTTTTGCGCGCACATTTGAGCGATGAGCCATGGGGTCGATATCCTTAAGACGATCCCTTGGCTCAGGCTTGAAGAACCATCTCGACAAAGTCTTCTCCGGAGGGGAGAGCGGGCGGGAATGATGGTGTCAGGGAATTTTGTTCAATGCCTGATT
>DATIGG010000471.1:0-2680 GCA_035454825.1 Thermodesulfobacteriota bacterium
CGGTCCGCGTGTCGGGCCAACTCCTGGTTGTGGGTCACCATGATGATGGTCAGGGCTGCATTCCGGTTAAGTTCTTGCAGAACTTGGACGATTTCCGCGGATCGTTTCGTGTCAAGGTTTCCTGTCGGCTCATCGGCCAGAAGTATTTCAGGCCTATTCACCATGGCCCTGGCAATTGCAACCCTCTGCATCTCGCCCCCCGAGATCTGGCCAGGGAGGTGGTCTTTGCGGTGGTCCATCCCAAGGAGTCTCAAGAGTCTGATCCCTTCATTCTCCGAGCCCGTTTTGCGGTAAAAGGTGAGCGGAAGCATCACGTTCTCCATGACGGTCAGGGTGGGGATGAGGTAGAAATTCTGAAAGATATAACCGAATATCTCCCTCCTGATCTTTGTCAGTTCCCGCTCCGAAAGGCGCTTGCCCTTGGTAAAGATCGATCGGCCTGTTAGGCCAAGTTCACCGGAAGTCGGATTGTCGAGACAGCCGAGAAGGTTGATCAGGGTTGTTTTACCAGACCCTGAGGGACCAATGATTGAGATGAAATCCCCTTTATGGATCCGCAGGGAAACATCTTTCACTGCTGGTATCTCCTCGCTTCCGCGTAAATAGAGCTTCGTCAGGCTTATTGCCTCGATCGAAACCAGGTCTCGTGACATTCTTAGTCTCCCTAAGACTTGAAAGCCAATATACGGTGACCGGGACCTCAGCGAAACGCCGATGCAAACCGTAAAATTAGGATTTTGAATTACTCACTGACCATTGCTAATTGATCACTTTGCAATGATGCTTTTCGTATCATCTGCCGGCCTCCCCTCTGATCGCCTCCAAGGGCCTGATCCTTCCCGCCTTCCAGGCCGGATAGAGTCCGCCGAGAAGTCCGATGCACAGGACCGCAGCCAGTGTAATCAGGATTAGTCTCAGGTCGATGATTACGAGACCTCCGCTCGGGGCATAAGGCAGTACATAACGAATCACCAGGTCCGTTACCCGTGAGAGTATTAGCGCCAGGATGATGCCGAGGACGCCTCCGGTCGTGCAGAGGATCAAGGTCTCGATCCAGATCAGTTTGAATATGTCCCAGGGCATCGCCCCGATAGTCTTAAGTATACCGATCTCCTGGAATCTCTCCCAGACCGATGTCAGGATCGTGTTGATGACCCCGACCATGGCGATCAAAATGGCAATGATAGCGATGGAAAGGACCATGACCTTTGCCGTGGAAATGAGCTTCATGATCGTATCTTTTACCTGTGCGAGACTCACTACCTGGACGTCCGGGAGTTGGTACATCCTCTGCTCAAGACGGGCGCTGTCAACGCCCTTTTTCACTTTGATGCCTATGGTGGTAATCTCATCGGGTTTGGCGAATATCTTCTGCGAAGTCTTGAGGGGGATAAAAATCGTCCCGTCATCCTGAGTTCCTGTCCTTTCCAGTATACCTACCACCTTGAATTCAACATCCTTCTCGGGCATGAGGATCTTGTCGCCCACCTCGCGCTGTTCAAGCTCTGCCGCCTCGTAGCCCATCACAGCCTCATAGGCGTTTTCGTCCTTAAACCATCCTCCGTGCTTGAATTTGAGAAAGGGCTTCATTTCGCTGAAACTCTTCGGTTCTATACCGAAGTATCCGGCTATTCCTCCGCTTTCCCCTTTGTTGGGATCGAAGACAGCCCCCATGAGGATAGGCGT
This sequence comes from Thermodesulfobacteriota bacterium, assembly GCA_035454825.1. Classification (GTDB taxonomy): domain Bacteria; phylum Desulfobacterota; class BSN033; order BSN033; family UBA1163; genus DATIGG01. Next base: position 1,687 of record DATIGG010000471.1, read on the forward strand.
GGTCTTCTCCACTTCAGGCTCTTTAGCGACGTCATTTAGGAGCGACTCTTTCATATACTTGAGCCCTGTCCCTCCCTTGAGCATCATGGTGGCCGCCTCATACGGGCAGCCTTTGGCCATGATCATCAACTGGAAGCCCATGTTATCTATATCCTTATTAAGCGAAGATTCATAACCCTGGTTGAAACCCAGCAGGCTCACCAGCACCCAGGCAGAGAGGGCGATCCCGACCAGGGTCAGAAGGCTTCGGACCCTTTTTCTCAGCAGGTTTTTATAAGCGACTTCGAATTTGGTGATCATTTCGGAGGACCCCCCTGTGGCGAAAAGACAAACTCGTCCATAAGTATCAGGTTCTTTTTTGTTGCCCTGAGAGCGGCCCTGAAATCGGACTCTGCCTCCGGGGCTGGATTTTTGATGGTATCGACTTTCCCGGATGCCTTCCCGGAAGTGACGTCGTAAAGGTCGAAATCCTTGAGTGTCAGGCCGAGGAACTGTTTACCGAAATTTGCATCACGTAGCTTCCCGGCATACTTGCTGGTCATTTTCTGTATGTAGAAGGCTTTTATCCGCCCATCAAGGTCGAGGGATACGAAGACCTGGATGCCGCCGAACTGGCCTTTCTGGTTAACGCCGTGTATGTAGCCGATCTTCTTCTTGTTGGCAAATATCTCGTAGATCGTATAAGGAACGTCGATGGTCTCATAGATACCGTGGAACTTGTCCCCGAGTCTCGTTTCGATTTTTGCCAGGAGAGGCTCTCCACCCTTCCGATCAATAGAGACGTAGTGGGTCTTATACCCCGTCGATTCCGGGAAGAGCCTTGCCACGTCACGGTCAGGGTCATTCAGATCGCAGCCAACCGCGGCCCAGGCTGTTCCGTATCCTGTCAGGACAAGGAGGAGCGCTAAAATCGAGGCCCTCGCAGTGAAGGCCACAGGCTTCTTGAAGATGTCGCATAAGAACGATGATTGTGATTTCATATCGGTCTGTAGTA
>DATIGG010000472.1:0-12032 GCA_035454825.1 Thermodesulfobacteriota bacterium
GGGCATGAGATTTCCATCACTGTGAAAGACCCAGGGCTTCTTGATGACACCGGCCACAATCTTCTGATAGGGGAGAAAAAATTCTTGGTACATCGCCCGGCTCATAAAAGGAGATTTTGTATCCGCCAGATCATCGTTGACCCAGAAGAAATCGAAATCAAGCTGATTGAGATGCTCCACTACTTTGGCTGACCATTCTGAAAATCTCCGATGAATCTCTTTCACAAGATCCGGGTTATCATAAACATTGTAAGAAAACTCCATGAGCCCCATGCTCTCCAGCGTGGAGGCGGACCCACAACGGATCCTGGCAAAGACCGCATAGTCTCCCTTGAACCGGGCAATCCACTTGGCCACCTGCTCATAACGGGCAGGATGGTCGGGGTCAGGCAGATATTCGTCGAAAAGTTTGAGAGAATCCTTGGAGGTGAGGAGCCCTCTCTTCACATAGGTCCGCCCTGTCTTTTCTTCCACTCCCATCTCCGCAATCCAGGGTGGGACAAAGTCGAAAGTCACTTTTCGAGGGTAATAATAACCTTCCTTGAAGCCTACGGCCGCTTGCATCGACTGGCCTGCCGTGGCCTTTCCGCCCATCGGGAAATGGTAGCCAAACCCATCCATCCCTAATTTCTCACAGAGTTCACCCGGTGTGAATTCCGTCGTACCCATCAATCTCTCCTGGAGACTCTCCTCGATGTCATTCTCCATCCAGGGAACCTTATCCGGAACTCCTCGGTTCAATGCCATTAATACTCTCTTTCTTGGTTTCATGCCATTTATGACTCCTCCTTAAGTCATTTCCTGAGCTCACAGACCAAAGCCTGAGCAGGAACAAGACCCTGAGAATTCGTAACAATATTAAATGGTTTTATCAGACTACTTCAACATCTCCTTCAAGGCTGAAATGAGGCAATGAACGTATTGCATCTGGCACGAATCGCCCATGAGGCCAACTCTCCAGATCTTACCTTTCACCAGTCCGAGACCTCCTCCCACCTCTATATTATACTCATTCAAGAGCTTTTTCCGCGTCGAGACATCTTCAACTCCTGAGGGGAGGTAGGCAGAGGTTAACATGGGCAACCGGTATCCCTCCTGGGCAAAGAGCCCAAAACCCAGACTCTCCAGTCCCATCTTCAAGGCATCGCTTATTGTTTCATGGCGCTTGAATCTTGCCTCAAGCCCCTCTTCAAAGATGATTCTCAGTCCTTCTCTCAATGCATAGAGCATGGATGCCGGAGCGGTGTGATGATATACCCTCTCCTCTCCCCAATATTTTTCAAGTAGCAGGAGATCAAGATACCACCCCTGGACTTTTGTCTTTCTGGCCCGACGGACATCCATGGCCTTTGAGCTTGCTGTAAAAGGAGCAAGCCCTGGAGGAACACCGATCCCCTTTTGGCTGCAACTGTAAGAGATGTCGATTCCCCATTGGTCCACTTTCACCTCACACCCTCCCAGAGAAGTAACAACATCGACTAAGTAGAGGGTATCGGTCTTCCTGCAATAAGCTCCGATCTCTTCGAGAGGCTGCCGAACGCCTGTGGAGGTCTCCGCATGAACGATCGCACAGATCTTTGCCTCGGGATGCTCTTTCAGGGTCTTGATTACCCTTTCGGGCTCAAAGGGTTTTCCCCATTCCTGATCGATCCGGACCACCTTTGCCCCGAATCGGGCAGCCATCTCCGCCATCCTCTCTCCAAAATATCCTTTCACAAAAATGACAACGGTATCGCCCGGTTCAACAAAATTGAGGAAAGAAGCCTCCATCCCGGAACTTCCCGTTCCAGGTAGGGCCAGCGTCATGCGGTTCTTTGTTTGAAAGAGATCCCGGAGCATTATGCTGATCTCATCCATGGCGCTCAGGAGAAGTGGATCGAGGTATCCGATCACAGGAGTTGCCATCGCCTGATAGACCCGGTAATGGACATTGCCTGGTCCAGGACCCAGCAAAATTCGTGGACTTGGATTAAATTCTTTCAGATTAATCTTTTCCATCACAAAACCTCCTCTAAATTTAGTTTTAATCCATCGCTTGCTGCAATAACCTTTATTCCTAACTCTTTTTCCACCTCCGCTGCCACCACCCAGGGTTTAGCCTGAATCATCGTCATCCCGAAGTGAGTCAATACAGCCAACTTCGGCTTGGCCTTCCTAAGGATCGTCTTCACATCCTCGATCGACAGGTGGTCGATTGGATCGTCCCCTATCGGCTTGAACCTTACGACATGAATGACAAGAAGCTCCCCCGTGTAAAGATCAGGGATTTCAGGGAAGAATCGGGTATCTGTAATGAAAGAAACGCTATGAGAAGACATTCTCACATTGAGGCCATAGGTTTCCACCCGGTGTCTGTGTTTCAGGGCAGTAGAGAATGATATATCACCGATCCTGTAGGATCCATTCTCTTTCAAGATCGCGATCTCTTTAACATATTCCCTTACGTATTTTAGAACGACCGGGTCCTCTCCCAGGGCATCCCCCGGAGCAAACAGAGTGCCTCTCTTCTTAAACCCTCCCTCAGTCATGGCCTCGATCATCACATTCACATCGCCGGAATGGTCGAGATGTTTATGGGTGAGCAGAATGCCACTTAAGGTGGAGGGATCTAATTTAGGTTTGCTGTTGAGACATCGGACGAGAGCTCCTGGCCCGGGATCGACGTAGAGATTTGTCTCTCCTGAAGAGAGCCAAACTCCTCCTGAGGATCGGAGCTGTTTCATGACAACGAACCGGGCGCCCGCAGTCCCTATGAATTTGATGAAGGCCATTAGAATATCGTTTGAAGACCGCTCCGCCCGAGGATTGAGGACCGCCCTGCTTGAGGCTTAGAATCGATTAAGACTTAGGGTTCGATCCTTTGCCTCCAACCTCTATCCTCAACCCTCCAGCTCCTTTAACTTATCATCGTCCAGTCCGAAATAGTGACCTACCTCATGAATGACTACTTCCCTCACCTTTTCTTCAACCTCTTCCTTTGTCTTACAGATTGATTCAATGGGAATTTGAAAGAGGGTGATCTTATCGGGAAGGACATTGCCATAGTAGAAACCTCTCCGCTCAAAAGGTACTCCTTGATAGAGCCCCAACAATTGATAGGGAGATTGAAGTTCCATTCCTGAAAGGAGTTCTTGAGAGGCCCGGTCTTCTACGACCACATCCACATTTTCGAGCTTCTTCCTGAAATAGTGGGGGAGCCTTCTCAGCGCTGAAATCACCAGCTCCTCAAATTCTTTTCTTGTCAGTTTCATGATCAAAAGTTCGGAGTAATGATTTCCGAGATTTTAGCCTTGGATGGTCCGTTCGGAAAACGCACCTTGCAATTTGATGGTTCATTGTTTTTTTATGAGTCTCCGAACTCCGAACGAACCACTCCGAACTATTTACTTCTCCAGCTCCGGAACAATCTTCTCAAAATAGTCGAGAACCTGCGGGTTCGCCAAGGCATCCCTGTTCAGAACCGGCCTCCTGTGGATGATATTGGTTACAGCGCTCTCCACCTTCTTCATATTCAGGGTATAAGGGGCTTCCGGCATCTCCATGATGATCGCGGGAACGTGGCGGGGAGAAGCTTTTTCCCGCAGGGTCTTTCTGATCTTGTTTTTAACCTCTTCAGTCAAAAAGATACCCGGGGAAAGCTTCACGAAGAGAATGACACGCTGATCGCCTTCCCAGTTTTGTCCGATCGCCAGGCTGTCAGCAATTCCATCAATCTTCTCCACGACGTTATAAATCTCGGCGGTGCCAATCCGGACCCCTGAAGGCTTCAGCACAGCGTCAGAACGGCCATAAAAGGTGACACCGCCTGTGTCGCTGTGCATGACGATATAGTCGCCGTGGCGCCAGACGTTGGGATAGTACTCAAAGTAAGCGCTTCGATACTTTTCTCCAGTAGGATCGTTCCAGAAATAGAGAGGCATGGGCGGTGCCGGAGCTTCGCAAACCAGTTCTCCCTGCTGATCCCATACAGGTTTCCCATTCTCATCATAGGCCTTAACCTTCATGGCTAGACCCGGGCTCTGGAGTTCTCCGGCATAGACTGGCTTGATCGGGCTGCCGATGGCAAAACAGCCGTTGATGTCCGTGCCACCGGAGATGGAATTGAAATGAAGATCCTGTTTGATCTCTTTGTAAATATATTCAAACCCTTCTGCTGAGAGAGGAGAACCTGTTTGAGAGATCTGTTTAAGCGAAGACAAATCGTAATTCTTTCCGGGCCGGATCCCCTCGCTCCGGAGATAGTTGACATAACTTGCACTGAGCCCAAAAATATTTATCCTTTCATCCTGCGCCATCTTCCACATCGCCCCGGCATCCGGGTAGTTCGGATTACCGTCATAGAGAACGATGGTCGCCCCAACGCCTAAAGAGCTGAGCAACCAGTTCCACATCATCCAGCTACAGGTGGTAATATAAAAGATCTTGTCTTCACGTTTGAGGTCCGAGTGTAAGCTAAGTTCTTTCAAGTGGTTGATGAGAATGCCGCCTGCCCCCTGCACCATGCACTTGGGTTTGCCCGTCGTTCCGGAGGAAAACATGATGAAGACGGGATGGTCAAAGGGTAACTGTTCAAACTGAAGGACAGGCTCCTTTTCTTTGGCCATAAAGTCTTCATAATGGACAGCGTTGGGGATATTCCTGAGGTCTGGCTTCTCTCCAGCATAGGAGACAATGACCACTTTCTTCAGGGAGGGAATGGCTTTGGCGACTTCTGCTGCATTTCTCAAAGAATCAAAGGCCTTCCCCTTGTAAAAATAACCGTTCACTGAGAACAAGACCTTAGGCTCTATCTGTCCGAGCCGGTCCAGCGCAGCCAGGGCTCCGATGTCCGTAGCGCAGGAAGACCAGACAGCCCCAACACTGGTTGCAGCGAGCATCGCAACAGCGGTCTCAATCAGGTTCGGCATGTAGCCTGCGACACGGTCTCCCGGAACAATCCCAATCTCACGCAGGGATTTTGCCAGCCGGGCGACCGCCGCATGAAGCTCTCGGTAGGTCATCCTGGCAGATTGCTGCGTTTCTCCTCTGAATATAAAGGCGACCCGGTCGTCCTGGTACCGCAGAAGATTCTCTGCAAAATTGAGCTTTGCACCAGGGAACCACCTGGTCCCTGGAAACTTGCTCAGATCTTCGACCACCTGATCATAGCCCTTTGAGGCTTTAATCTCTGCAAACTCCCACATCGCTGCCCAGAAATCTGGGATGGAATCAATAGACCATTGATACAAATCGTTGTAGGATTTAAGGGTTTTCTTATGTTTTTGATTCACAAAGGTCATCAATCGCGTCATATTGGCATTTTCGATCCGTTCTTCTGACGGAGTCCAGAGCGGCACTTTCATAAGGTTCCTCCTCCTTATATGAAATTGGTCGTATCAGGTCCTATCATGAATATCATTCCTGCATTTTCGCGTCAAGAGATATTTGGCATCTTTGAAACAATTATGTTATTTATTTTACTGATTCTTCTGGTAATTCCTTCTCGAATAATAACGCCATGGCGAAGATTGATATTAACCTGGAGAGATGTAAAGGGTGTGGTCTCTGCACAATCTCCTGCCCAAAGAAATTGATCCGGATTGGAGAGGAGATCAATCGGCAGGGATATTTTTATGCCCTCTGGGAAGGCCAGGAAACCTGCACGGGCTGTGCCCTCTGTGGAGAGATCTGTCCGGATATTGCCATCACGATATGGAAATAGAATCGGCAAAGACAGCACCTGAAAGGATGTTGGCTAAGGGAAATGAAGCCATCGCCATGGCGGCGATTGACGCCGGATGTCTTCTCTATTTTGGATATCCCATCACCCCTCAGAACGATATTCCGGAATACCTCTCAAAACATCTTCCTGCCCTTGGTGGAGAGTTCATTCAGGCAGAGAGTGAAATCGCCTCTATCAATCTCCTCTTGGGGGCCTCTGCAACCGGGGCAAGAGCCATGACCTCCTCTTCCAGCCCAGGGATTTCACTCATGCAGGAAGGGATCTCTTATATGGCCGGGAGCGAACTTCCGGCCGTCGTTATTAATATCTCACGAAGCGGGCCGGGCCTTGGCGGAATCTCTCCCTCTCAAGGAGACTATTTCCAGGCGACACGGGGCGGAGGACATGGAGATTACCGGATGATCGTTCTTGCTCCTTCCACGGTTCAGGAGATGTACGATCTTACCTTTCTTGCTTTTGAATTAGCCGATAAGTACCGGAACCCGGCTATGATCCTGGGAGATGCCCTCATCGGGCAGATGAAAGAACCTCTCCTTCGCAAAGCCCCTGAGAGGATGAATCTTCCACTGAAGACATGGGCCCTGACAGGAGCCGAGGGAAGGAAACCCAATCTGCTCAAGTCCCTCTATCTTCAGGATGGTGCACTTTCGGAGCACAACTGGAAACTTCATCGAAAATACGAACAGATGAAAAAGGAAGAGGTCCGCTTTGAGACGTTTCATGCAGAAGATGCCCACTTCCTGATTGCCGCATTTGGAAGTATTGCCAGAATATCAAAGACAGCGGTGGAACTGGCCAGGGATGAAGGAATGAAGGTGGGCCTTCTTCGACCGATCACCCTGTTTCCGTTTCCGGAGCAGGTCTTTTATCAAATTTCAAACAGGGTAAAAACATTCTTAACCGTTGAACTCAACACAGGCCAGATGGTAGAGGACGTAAAGCTCACTGTCGCTCGAGACGTCCAGGTCTTTTTCTACGGAAGGCCGCCAGGGTCTCTCCCCACGCCCGAAGAGATCCTGGAGGAAATTAAAAGACACTATGAATAGATCATTCTGTAAAATCCCTCCCTGCCTTCGCCGAAGCGGCTTCGCGCAGGCAGGCCAACCTCCCTTTCCCAAAGGGAGGAGAGTCCCGCCTAAGACGGGATTGACAAAGGGGGACAAAGCGGGATTAGATCAGTTTTTCGAAACGCTAAGTTGCTACCATGCTTCAAATTTATTCAAATAGCTAAATTGATCCTTCGACTGCACCCAAACCCTGCTCTTCCGAGCGGGGATAAAGGCGCGCTCAGGATCAACCCTGAGCAGACTCCGGTCTTTAGGTCGGAGAGCCGAAGGGTTGATCTCGATATATGGATTTCGGAATTTAGGAGAGAGAGATGGAACAAGTTTTTAAACGTCCTGAATCGCTAATCGACATCCCCTTCCATTTTTGCCCTGGTTGTCATCACGGAATTGCTCATCGTTTGGTTGCGGAGGCAATTGATTATTTTAAGATCAGGGAAAAGACAATCGGTGTGGCTTCTGTGGGATGTTCTGTATTCCTTTACGACTACTTCAACGTCGATGTCCTTGAGGCTCCTCACGGAAGGGCCTCTGCTGTGGCAGCGGGCGTAAAACGGGCGAGAAAGGACAGGATCGTCTTCACTTACCAGGGAGATGGAGACCTGGCTTCCATCGGCATTGCAGAGGTGATTCACACAGCCAACCGGGGAGAAAATATTACCATCTTCTTTGCGAATAATACCGTTTATGGAATGACCGGAGGGCAGATGGCTCCCACCACACTCCTCGGACAGAAGACAACGACCAGTCCTTACGGAAGGGATTTCACCTATGATGGCTACCCCATTCGGATGGCTGAAATGCTGGCGACCCTGGAAGGAAGTTCGTTTGTGGCGAGAGTCGCGGTGAATAACCCGGCCAACCTGATGAAGGCAAAGAAGGCGGTCCGCAAGGCCTTTCAGATGCAGACTGAAGAGATAGGCTTCTCCTTTGTGGAGATTCTCCTCGCCTGTCCCACCAACTGGGGAATGAATGCCCTGGAGGCAAATCGCCGGGTCGAAGAGGAGATGATTCCCTATTTCCCGTTGGGGATCTTTAAGGAACGAAAAATGGCCGATTATTTATGAGATCATGATGAACAAGCCTTTCTATTATGACCTTGTCATTTCCGGGTTTGGAGGACAGGGGGTTCTGATTATTGGAAACCTTCTCGCCTATGCTGCCATGAGGGAAGGAAGACATGTTACCTTTCTGCCCATTTATGGGGTCGAGATGAGGGGTGGAACTGCCAACTGCACAGTGGTCGTTTCCTCACAGGAGATTGGATCCCCTGTCGTGGAGAGGCCTCATGCAGCCATCATCATGAATTTGCCTTCCCTGGTGAAATATCAGCCCCAGATTTTACCCAAAGGACTGATGCTTTACAATTCCTCACTGATCGATGGCCATGAGGCTAACCGCCAGGACATCGAACTCTTTCCAATCCCGGTCAATGAGATTGCCATCGAAAACGGGAATCCGAAGCTCGCCAATATGGTGGCCTTGGGCGCCTTTATCGAAAAGACAAAACTGGTGCGAATGACCTCTCTCTTCGAATCTCTCGACAAGGTAATCGATGAACGTTACCATTCGTTGATCCCGTATAATATCAAGGCGATTGAAAAGGGATCTCAATTTGTTCAATCCCTCCAATACGTTCCCTCTCCCCCTCGGGGGAGAGGGGAAGAGTGAGGGGCAGGGGGCGGGCAATGGAAGAAAAGAACGAGACAAGGGAGATTCCCGTTGGAGAAAAGATCAAGGAGTTAAGGGAAAAGAAGGAACTTTCTTTAAAGGATATGGCTGATCGAACGGGATTTTCGACTGCCTTGATTTCTCAAATGGAAAACCATCTGGTCTCCCCTTCCCTTGGGACGTTGATCAAGTTGGCAAAAGCGCTCGATGTCACAGTAGGGGATTTTTTTGGCGAAGGCCATAAAGAACCCTACGCCATTGTCCGAAAAGATGAACGCAAAACAATCTCTCGCTTTGCCTCGAAAGAGGGTGTGAAATATGGCTATTCCTACGAATCCTTGGGATTTGATAAGAAGAACCGCCATATGGAACCCTTTATTGTCAGCCTTGAACCAGCCACCATCAAAAATACCAAGACATCCACCCACGAAGGCGAAGAATTCATCTATGTCCTGGAGGGAGAGATGGAAGTGATCTTAGGAGATCACAGGGATGTCCTTTATCCTGGAGATTCAATTTATTACGATTCGAACGTCCCGCATCGGGTCCAGTGCCATCACGAAAAGATCACAAGAATTCTGGCCGTGCTCTACACCACCGACACCTGAAAGGACTCCTCACCCCATCCTTCTCTTCATTAGGGAGAGGGGAGGAGTGAAGGGCCTGGAACTGAGATGAAAAGATCTTTTTCCTCTCTCATTATTCTTCTCTTTCTTTCTATCTTTATCGACTCCGGCTACAGCCAGCCTTCTCTTAAGGTTGGAGCGCTTGTTCCTTTCACAGGCCGCTGGGGAGACTCCGGCCGGGAATGCGCAAAGGGGATTCTTGATGCAGGAAAATGGATCAATCACAAGGGTGCGGTCTTCGGGAGGAAATTGGAAATTCTTCTCATTGAAGATACGGCCCAGATAGCAGAGACCATGGCTGCTTACCGAAAGTTGAATGAAGCGGACCACATTCTGCTCCTTTATATTTATTCCACCGAGACAGCCCTTGCCCTCCTTCCCCACATCCACTTTAACCGGATCCCCACCCTCGTCAGCAGTCTGCCTTCTGATTTGGCCAATCCGTCGAAATCACCCTTCGTTTTTACGGTTACTCCAACCATTCTCGATTTGGCAAAAATTGCTTTGAATTTTGTTTCAGATACGTCCGGGATTAAGACACGAAAACCTAAGATGGTATTCGTGGGTTCCCTGGCCCATCTCGACCGCCATTTTTTGGAGGAAGCAAAAAATTATGCGAAGGGACTTGGAGTCGAAGTTGGACCTGAAGTATCGATTTCTGATTTTTTCTCATCAGGAAATTCAGCCTCATCCCCCCTCTCAGCAATGGCTTCATATGAGCCTGACTTTGCCTACTTGAGTCTGACTTCTCGAGAGTCCCTCCTTGTTCTCCAGGAGGCCAAGAGAATAGGCCTAAAGACAAAATGGATTGGCAACCGAAAGGCATTCGATGAGGGTCTTGCTCCGTTTGAAGGCGTTTTCGGAGTTCAACCGGTTGCTCCCTATGGAGAAGATGTTCCAGGAATGGCCGCGATTAAAGAGGCCCATCAAAGATCACATCCCTTTGATTTTCACTCCTTAGCGTACGTTGAAGGGTGGGCCACCTCGCAGGTCATTGCGGAGACTCTCGGGAGGTCGTTGCCTGAACAGGGGCCCTCCAGGGAAAAGGTGAAAGGGTCCCTCGAAAGCTTTAAGGGTTTCGTGTTGGGAGGCATTGTTCCTCCGATCACGATCACTTCCAGTGATCATCGCCCCAGCGTTGAATCGAGAATCCTCATCGTCAAGGAAGGAAAACTTTCACGGCATACGAGCTTCATTTCCGTAGGAAGGTGAAACACTGAATCGTTAACTATCTTTCTTGACAATAAATACAGGAGAATGGTAAAGAATAACGAGATTTACCAAATAAAAATGACTTATTCATACCAGGTTCAATCAATCCAAAATGGGAGGTGGTCTATGAAGCCAAAGAAATTGTGGGGACGGGTTGGAATCATCTGTTTGGTTCTCGGTTCATCAATACTACCCTTCTTGGGAACTCATTCGAATGCCGCAGAAAAGCCGATTGTGATCGGGGCTCCCCTTGCCACCGCTTTTCTCTACGGGTGGGATGCTGAAAAGGGGATGAAACTGGCGGTGGAGGAGATCAACGCACAGGGAGGGGTCAACGTCGGCGGAACGAAGAGACCGTTCAAAGTTGAAGCGATGGATACTCGAGACCTTGAACCCGGGGTACCTGTCAGTGACGCCCTGCTGGTTGTAGAGAAACTTATCCTTGAAAAAAATGCGGACTTTATCATCGGCGGTCCTGTCCGGTCTGAAGCGGCTCTTGCAGCCATGGACCTGCTCTCAAAGTATAAGAAGGTGTCCATACTGACGACCGGGGCCTTGACTCCAGCCTATCACAAACGAGTGGGAGATGAATATGATAAGTTTAAATACTGTTTCAGAATCTCTGGCCAAGTAGGCTGGTTGGTAACAGGAGAATTCATTCCCTGCCTCATGGATATCAAAGCCAAACATGGCCTCAGTAAACTCTTCATTATGGTTCAGGATGTGGCCCATGCCCGTGCAACAGGTGATCTTACCGCCAAATTGGCCGGAGAAAAAGGCTGGGAGGTTGTAGGAAAAGAGATTTATCCGACAGGAACCACAGATTTTTCCGTGGGATTGCTCAAGGCTAAGAGGGAGAATGCCCAAGTGATACTCATCGTCATGGATATGCCGGAAAGTTCCATTCTCCTCAAGCAGTGGTTCGATATGAAGATCCCTGCGCTTCCTTTTGGCACAATCATCGCTGCGGCTGAACAACCCGGATTCTATAAAGCCACCGAAGGAAAAGGAGAATATTGCATGGCCAGTGTGGTCAATGCAGGCAATGCCCCATCGAAAGCAACACCCTGGACCATGAAGTTTGTTGAGGCTTATCAGAAGAAATATGGATTAGAGCCCGAGGGTTACGGGACTTCATCCAGCTACATGGCAGTCTATGTGTTGAAAGATGCGATTGAGCGTGCGGGTACCCTGAATTCAGATGCTGTTGTGGCTGCCCTTGAGAAGACAGATATGATAGGAGTCTACGGGAGAATTAAGTTCGATCCCAAAAATCACCAGGTCATCCCGAGCGTTGACCCAAATGAAGGGGCAGTGGGAACGATCTTTCAGTGGCAGGCCGGGAAGAGGATCGTGGTTTTCCCTTCCAAAATTGCCATGGGCGAGATCAAGCTCCCTCCGTGGATGAAGAAGTAGGGAATCAATTATCAATATGCATATTGATTTAGCTCATAAGAAGTATCCATCGCTCAAAAATAAGGCAATGAAGCTGTCATTCCGGTGAAGACCGGAATCCAGAAAGCATTGGAATGCCAATCCTCTGGACTCCGGCTTTCGCCGGAGCGACGCATCGATGCCATAAGTACTTTTTTATGAATTAGATCAATAAGCCTTTTATCAATCATCATTTCCCAATAGTCAAAAAACAATTACCAATGGACAATGATCATTGATAATTGGTCATTGCCCATTGATTATTTCAATATGGAAATTCTGATCTACGGGTTTATCAATAGC
>DATIGG010000473.1:0-4524 GCA_035454825.1 Thermodesulfobacteriota bacterium
GATCGGCACGGCCCAGCCCATCCTGACCAACACCTACACCACGGGCGTCACGACGGGAACAACCACGGGCGTCGTCGAAGGGACGATCGAGTATAAGGATGTGGGAATTATCATCACGGTCACCCCCCGGATCAGTGACAGCGGGCTGGTCACCATGGATATCTCGCTCGAGATTAGCTCGGTGGACACGACCAAGCTCGGGAGCCTTGATAATGTTCCGGTCTTTAAGAAGAAGACGGCGAAGACGACCCTATCCATCTCAGAGGCGCAGACGATTGTGATCGGAGGACTCATTGAAGAAGGCGGGACAAACAAGAAATCGGGGGTTCCCCTGCTCAGCAGGATTCCGCTCTTAGGTGCCCTGTTTGGTTATCACGACTATGGAAACACGAGGGGAGAGTTGATGATGTTGCTGACGCCTCACGTGATCTCCGACAGCTATCAATCCAACGCTACCACCCGGGAGTTTAAAGAGAAGATCGATACCATTCGGAAAGAGCTTGATAAGAAAACGAATGTAGAGAAGTGGAAAAATTGGTGATGAAAAAAAGGCTTTTCCTTCTCGTGCTTTTCTTTTTTTTAGCAATAGGGGTCGACCCTCCCACTCTGTTTTCCCAAGAGATTATTTCAGACAAAACATTGAGCCTCGAAGAATGTATCCAGGTGGCCCTGAAGAAGAGACCCGAATTAGAGGTCTCAAACCTGGACATCCTCAATGCGGAATATCAGATCAAAGAAGCCCAATCTTACTATTACCCTCGCTTGAATTTGAATGCAGGGTATACCCGGTTTAATGAACCCCTCAGAGTTGAGACTGATATCGACGTGAGGGCTCTTACAAAAGATGTGAATACCATCATTGAAGGCCAATTTGGTCTTGAACCCCTTCCCTCGTTTATCCACGAGGACCTCAGCATAGGGAAGAGGGATTTGTTTGCCATCAATTTGGAACTGACCCAGCCGATTTATACCTTTGGCCGGATCAAAGAAGGAGTCAATCAGGCCCGCATCAGCCGCTCTCTTGCTGTCACTCAGAAGGAGAAAAAGAGAACGGAAATTGTCTTTGAGGTGAAAAAAGGATATTTTCAATTTCTTGCAGCAAGGGAGGCACTCCATTTATTGAGAGAAACGGAGGCCAAGCTCGGTGTCGTTGTCAAGATGGTGAAGATTGCCTATGAAACAGCCGTTCCTGAAAAAGAAGAAAAGGGGACGACCCGGCTCGATTATCTGAAGGCCAGGAATTTCCATTCAGAAGTAAGGGCCAAATTGAGTGAGATGGACAAGAATTTTAAATTGGCCGAATTGGCCTTAAAGATGGCGATGGGGCTGGATACGAGCGCCCCTTTAAAGGTGGCCGAGGTTTCCCTTGAAGGGCTTCCAGTCAATGTCTGGAGCCTGGGAGAACTGAAAGAGAGAACCTTGACGAAGAACACGGATCTTAAGAGCGTCGACCTGGGAGTTCAGTTTTTTGACTCCAGGCGGAAGACTGCAAACAAGGAATATTTTCCCAAGGTGGGTCTTTTTGGGAACTATGTCGGTCCTGAAGACCGATATGGAAACAATAATGTCTGGTACGCCGGCATCGGGCTTACCATGCCCCTCTTCGAGGGATTCCAAACAAAGGCGAAGATCGGCCAGGCTGAGGCCCAATTTCAAAAGGTCAGAGGCCAAAGACTCATATTAGAGAAGGCCCTTTCTGTTCAAATCGATCACCTCAATACCAATTTGATCGAATTAAGGGAGCGGATTCAGATACTCCAAGCAGCCATCCAGGAGGCCCAGGAACGAACGGGTCTTGCCTCGGACGGTTATGCGGCGGGAATTACGGAATATGATGAACTTCTGCTTGCACAAAAGGCAGAGTTGGAGGCAAAATCGATCCACCTTCAGACCCTTTTCAACTATCAAATGATCAAGTCTGAGATTGAGTATGTTTCGGGGATGCAATGAGAATCAGCGCTTTTCTATCCTGTTCCCTTGTTTTGGCTTTCATCATCCAGTTTGAGCTGAGCCCATCCCTCTCCCTTGCTCAATCCATGCCCACCTACACTGCTGGAGTCATGACCAAATCCTACGATGAAAGAAGGGCAAAGGCCTTAGAGAAATTTGAGGAGATCATCGGGAAATATCTTGAGGAGAGGGCCGGGATCAAGATTCAGCTCAAAGCCTTTACCTACCCGGATTTGATAAAGGCCCTTGAGAAAGGAAGCGTCGATTTCGTCTGGGGTTACGGGCTTGTTGTCTCCATGGAACTCAGTCAGAAGTTTTCCATCCTTCCTATCCTTACCGTGACCCTGGGAGAAGATAAACGAAGCCTTTTTAAACGCTTGGTCATTGTCACCAAGGGTATGACGCCTAACCTCTTTGATTTTAAAGACTTCAAAGGGAAGCGGCTCACCTATGTGGGAGATGAGCAGTGGAGCTTTGAATTGCTCGTCTTTAAGGTCTGGGCGGCGGAAAAACTCGGAGTGAAAGATATCGCTGAAGTCTTCAGTCTTAAGGGAAGAGACCCGGACGAAGGGTTTTTTATCCCCGCTTCCAAAAGGGGGGCGATCTACTCCCTTTTTATCAAGGAGGCAGACCTGGCCGTAGCCCACGAATTTGAATATATTACCCAGGAGAAGCTGACCCCCAATGCCATCCGGGAGAGGGCTGAGATTCTTCCCCTGACCCACTCTCCTGAAGGATTCGTGGAGGCTCCACTCTATGCCAGGAAAGGCCTAAACAAGAAGGACGTCGATAGCTTGATTAAGGTTTTGACCGAGATGCCCAACGATCCCGAGGGCAAACAAATTCTTCTCTCTTCGAAGATCAGCGGCTTTAAGAAAGTGGCTGACCAGGATTACCAGCCCATCAGGGCCTTGATCACCAAGGGAGAGGGTTTGGGGATTAAATGAGAGCTCTGAAAAACCACTTTTCGCTCTCTGATTACATAGATTTTAAGAAATGATTCCACAGATTTTTATTCAGTTCCAATGCCTTCTAATCTGTGTCATCGGCTCAAAATCGATGTAATCAGAGATTTCTGGACTTTTTGAGAAATCTCTAAATGATCCAAAGGGTTTTTCCCACACGAAAATCGGTTGTCTTTAAGATCACCTTTGTTATCATCCTGCTGGCCATTTCATTTACGATGATCAATGTCTATTTGATCAACCGGCAGTTTCAGGAGCTCAGTCTGAGCAAGAAGAGCGATCAGATTTCTCTCGCAAAGATTACTGCGACCAATCTCTCGGACATGGCCTATGATGCCGATTTCTCCCGGATGATGGATGTGCTGAATAACCTCAAAGGAGAGGGAGGAGAACATAAGATTTATTACGGCATCGTCATGGATAATAAAGGGTATGCCTATGCCCATACGGATGACCGATTGTTGGGAACGAACCTGAAAGACCCTCGAACCGGGCATCTGCTCAAGAATGTGGCTGCCCTTGAATCGGGAAAGATCTTTTTCCAGGAATTTCAGGATTCGAGCCAAATGACACACGTCAGAGAAATTGCCGTTCCCATCTCCATGGGAGGAGACATCTATGTCCATATCCTCCGATTGGGGTTCTCTTTAAAGGCCATCGAGGATTTGAAGAAACAGATCTGGGCCCAAATGATCTCCATCGGCCTGATCAGCGCTTTTCTGGTCCTCTTTCTTTATGGATACCTGAGACGATCGGTATTGAGACCGATCTCCGAATTGACGCGGAATGCGAAGGATATCCAGGAGGACAAGACGGATAAGATTATTCCGATTCAGACGGGAGATGAACTGGAAGACCTGTCCAAAGCGTTTGGATCGATGCTCGAGAATCTCAGGCATAAACAGGAACTCCTTCTTCAATCTCATAAAGAACTTGCGGAGGCAAAGCTCCTGTCAGCCGTCGGGGAGGGGGCCTTCAGCATTGCGCATCGTCTTGGGAATCTCCTGAATCCGGTCGAGACCTGGATCAAAAATATTGAGATCCAGCGCGATATCCAGGAGAACTTTGAAAAGATCTACCGGCAACTCTCCCTGGCAAAAGACTACATCCTGAGGGCGAAGAACATTGATCCGGGGCTTCCACAATTTGAACCTTACAGCATTTCGCATCTCCTGGATCTCTCATTGGAGAGAAATCCTCCTCCAAAAGGGGTGAGGATCATTAAGAAATATACATCGGTGGGGGAAATCCGTGTTGATCCTTCCCAGATGGAAGATGTGTTTTCAAATATCATCGTCAATGCCTATCAGGCGATGGGAGAGGAAAATGGGAGTCTATCGGTTGATTTGAGGGAGGAGAATGGTCATGTCCTTATCTCCTTCTCTGACGAAGGTCCCGGGATCAGGACGCCGATTGAAAGCATCTACGATATGTTTCACACGACCAAAAAGGATGGAACCGGATTTGGCCTTTTCCGGGCCCAGAGGGTCCTTAAGACTCATCATGGATCCATCTATGCGGAGAACAGGCCAGGCCAGGGCGCTACCTTTACGATTAAGTTGCCGATCCAGTAGAGAAGCATGGCGCATAGCGCAAAGAGCATAGCGCA
>DATIGG010000474.1:0-6502 GCA_035454825.1 Thermodesulfobacteriota bacterium
CTGCCAACGGTCACTCTCGAAGGAAAACATCTGGCGAGGATCATCCTCTCCATAAAGCCCCTGCTTTCATCGGGCCTTCAGGAGATATTATCCCTGATGCGCAAAGCTTATGAGATGGATGCTTGGTGTTTTGACCTTCCGACCATAAAACATCATCAATCTTTCAAAGAACTAATGAGCTTCACCGAAGATGAAACCCTCATTGGCCTCCCCCACATCGCTGCCGAAGAAGGAGCCTCGCTCTCAGGAATTCCTCTCCACCGATTTGAAGCCAAAGTGAACGCAACCATCACAAAAAACCTCTTTTCCCCTGATCTTATCAAGCGGTTAAAAGAGATGGGAGCCTGGCGGCGTCCCTATTTTTTCCCTATCCCTGAGACCTCCGAAGTTTTTACCCAAAAGGAGATCGATCGAATCAGCTTCGATTCCTCCCGTTTTGACAGAGCCCTATCTCCCTTCCAACCGGGAGACATGCCTTTTCTCTTGATTGGGGAAAGATACGGGGATTGGCTTCTTGGGCTGGGACGAATGGATCTTCTTAAAGAGATGGTCTCAAGGACGAAGGAAAAGGGGTTCATACCGATCTTATCCGGCCAATGGGCCACGTTTTTCCTTCCCAAAGCCAAATCCGTGGACGCAGCGGCATACGCAATCCCCATCAATAAAAAAAGGAGTTTTTTCGATCTGAGCCACGCTTCCGATCTCATCAAGAAGTTCGATAAGCCTGTCATCAGTCTGGACCCACTCGCAGGCAAGGGGCTGCTCGCCAAACCGGACGAGGCTTTCTCATTCCTCTTTGATGAACTGAAGATCTATCTTGCCATTGCAGAGGTTTCTTCAGAAGGTGAAATGGAACGGATTCTGAAGTCGGTTGAGAAAATATCCTCCCTCAGGCCCCGCCGAAAAGCATAATCGCCCCTGTCACTAAAGGAATGCTGAGGTTATCGTTCAACCGGATCGGCAGCAACTCGATGAGTGTGCCTCCTAAGGCGGCCAGGGTCCCCGACAGACGATTCAGGTGGGGATAAAGCCAGACGATCAAGAGAGAAGTAAAAAAGAAAGCCATGCTTCCTTCCAGGGTTTTACCAAAGAGGTGGGTCTTCCCTATGCCTTTCCCGACAAGGGCTGCCGCAGTATCGGAAAGGATGAGGATCAACAGGCTTGTGACAGCAATCGATTTGGGGAAGAGAAGAATGGCCAGGATCGTCGAAAAAAGAAAATAGGTTGAACCCATCAGGGAGGGTTGCTCGTTCTCTCTGAGAACCCTTCCGAAGAAAAACCGCTTAAACAGTGAAGCCATCCCCGGATGGAACTGGCGAAGGAGATCGACGGCGAGAAGACCCAAAAAAAGGGGAATGACAAAGAAAAGCACTGTTTCCTGCGAGGTCACCTCATATCCGATGGGAATGGTCAGGGTTGCCAGGTGAACCATCTTTCTTCTGATCTCAACGCCGCTGATCATTTCCACAACCTACAGTTCGGAGTATTGAGTTCGGAGAAATCAGCCCGGGGTCACTATTACAAACGCATTTACTAATAGGTCCATAATAGAGAAAACATGTTAACGTTACTCCGACAGATCCCCCATCCCCCTCCTGACCTCCCCCTTGAAGGGGGAGGAACATAACGATTTCCTTCCCATTCAGGGGGAGGGACAGGGTGGGGGTGGGGTAGATTCCTTTTAAGTCTGAGTAGAACCTGAATCGAGTAAGATCAAAGATGAAATCAGATGTCTACACAATTCTGGACTGATTATTAATTCTGTTACCATCCTGTAGGGCCTGGTCCCCGATCAGGCCTTGGCCGGTGCGTTCGGGGAACGCACCCTACGATTGATGACAATTCATTTAATGCGTTTGCATTGGTTCGACGTCCTTGGAGTTTTTACTCCGTCCTCTGAACTCCGAACTCATAACTTGTCAGTTTTAGCCTGATCCTGAGCCTTAACCTTATCCTTGACCTTCACCTTTAATTTTTTTATCTTTTCAATCTCTTGAGGTGTAAGATATCGAAATTGCCCGATTGGAAGATTGCCTAACTGAAGGGGCCCATACTCAATCCGTTTCAGTTTGAGAACAGGATGGCCAATGGCTTTGAATATCCTCTTAACCAGTCGATTTCTTCCCTCGGTTACGACAACCCGCACCCAGCTATGCTTCTCTTTCTGACTGATCACAAGGCAAGAAACAACCTTGGCCTTCCCATCCTCGAGCATCACCCCCTTTTTGAGTCGATTGAGGTCCTTCTCTTCCGGGACGGAGATGACCTTTGCCAGATAGGTCCTTGCAACCTCAAATCGGGGATGCGCAAGAATGTTTGCAACTTCTCCATCGTTGGTCAGAAAGAGGAGTCCTTCGGCATCAAAATCGAGGCGACCAACAGGGTAAACCCTCTGCTTCACGCCTCTGCAAAGATCGATAACGGTCGGCCTTCCTTCGGGATCCTCTACGGTCGAAAGATAATTGCGGGGTTTGTTTAAAAGGAGGGTCACTTGGGGTTCGAATTTGTTAATCCTCCTCCCATCCACTTTGATGTGATCTTTGGAGAGATCGGCCTTGGAACCCAGGGTTTCTACGACTCTGCCATTGACCGTCACCCTCCCCTCAAGGATCAGTTTTTCCGCTTCCCTTCTCGAGGCAATTCCTGACCGGGCCAATATCTTCTGGATACGCTCAAGGGCCATCTTCATCCTTGGAGTGATCGATTTCCTCCAATACCTCTTCGATTTCCGAGGCCACAGGGGAGGTGGTTGTTTGGGACGGGCTCTCCCCGGCTCCCATTAGGATCTCTCCTTCGCCTCCGGTCTTTGGCACCTCGTCCTCGGCCGGAGGAGGCGCAACTTCTTTAAGACTCGGAAGATCTGAAATGGCATTGAGACCAAAGATCTCGAGAAAAGCCTTCGTCGTCCCGTAGATCATGGGACGCCCGGGAAGGTCCTTCCTTCCCATCATCTTCACCAGCCCCTTCTCCATCAGGGTCCGAAGAACCCACCCCGAATCCGACCCCCGAATCTGTTCAATCTCAGGCCGGATCACCGGCTGACGATAGGCAACAATGGCCAAGGTCTCCAGAGCCGACCGGCTCAGCCTCACGGCCTTAACCTTTTTCAGACGGTTGACCCATTCCGCCCATTGAGGTTTGGTTCGAAACAAATACCCTCCGGCAACCTCAACCAGTTCCACTCCTCTTGAAGCTTCCTCACAGTCGGATTGAATCTGTTGGATCCCCTTCTCGATGGCCTCTTGGCCGAATTCCGGCAGAATCTCACTGAGGGTCTCAAACCGAATCGGTGTCCCTGAAACGAACAAAATGCTCTCCAAGACCGATTTGATATTGACTTCTTCCATGATTCGATCCTATTTTGATTCGACAAATTCCATCTTTTCCCCTAATGAAATGGAAGAGATGGCATGCTTATAGATGAGCTGATCCGCCTCGCCCCGCAGGATGAGACTGAAATTATCGAAGCTCATGATGATTCCTTCGATCTTCTGACCGCTCAGCATCTCTACCGTTACACGGTTACGATCCCGGCGAACCCGATTGAGAAATTGATCCTGAATATTGATTTGATTCTTGGTCATCACCATTTAACCTCCTCCTCTCAGGAAAGATACCACTTCATGAAAAATCCTCTGCCGATCCATAGAATCATCATGCCAGCGAACCTCTGAATCGGCTTTAAACCAGGTCCATTGCCGCTTTGCATAGTGGCGGGTATCCCGTTTGATCTGCCGGATCACTTCATCCCATTCCATCCTTTTCAGTACAAACTGGACGAACTGTTTATAACCCAAACTCTGCATGGGCTTCAATTGGGGGCCATATCCCATCTTCATCAAACTCTGGACCTCTTCAAGGAATCCCCTCTCGATCATCCGGTCGACCCTCGCCTCAATCCGGCGATAGAGCCTTCCCCGTTCCATCTCCAGACCGATTTTGAACAGGTGATAAGGCCTATCTCCGAAGCGGTGCTGCTCCCGGAAGAAGGAGATAGGCATTCCTGTCGATTCAAAAACCTCCAGGGCCCGTATGATCCGGAAAAGATCGTGGGGGTGAAGTTGAGAGGCTGTTTTTGAATCGACGTTCTTCAGGCGGCGATAAAGACCATCGATCCCCTTCTCTTTCTCTTCCCGTTTGAGCTTTTCTCTCACGTCCGGATCGATAGACGGGCTTTGGAAAAGCCCCTGGGTGAGGCTTTTGATATAAAGGCCTGTTCCACCCACGACCCAGATCGGTTTTCCACTTGTATGAAGCTGCTCAATCGTCCTTCGCCCCAACACCCGATAAAGACCTGCATGAAAGGGTTGATCAGGCGGGACGAGGTCGATCAGATGATGATGGACTCTTTTCTGTTCTTCTGGGGTTGGCTTGTCGGTGCCTATATCCATGTACTTATAGACCTGCATGGAATCGGCACTGATAATTTCTCCCCCAAGTTTCTCGGCCAATTCGAGAGCCAGCCGGGACTTCCCGGCCCCGGTCGGACCTAAAATGATCACAACCCGAGGTCGGTCCATTCCAATTTTAGAATTCATATTCCCGGAATTTTAATGAATTCAAGATAAGACTTCAAGCTTTCCAATTCTTATTAAAAAGACTTGAAAAAAAGGGACCGCTTAATATAAGATAAAACCGTTTCATGACTCCATCTGCGGCATAATCTCTCGCTTCGTCTCGCTCTCTCCCCTCGGGCCTGCCGTCAGGCAGGCACAGGCGAGAAAGCGGGACGAGGGCATAGGGCCAGGACTTAACAAAGGTCCATTTAAACAGGAGTATCCTATGTCAACCCAACTCTTTGCCAATCCTCGGGCCAATCCTGAACTAAAATGTCTTTATGAAATCTCCCAGATTCCTCATCAAGCCGAGATCCAGGACTATTTCCTGAGTGTCATGGCAAAGATGGCCGAATATTTTCCCATCGAATATTCGGCTCTCATCCTTTACGACTCACAGAAAGATTTTCTCATGGTGGAAGCCCTCTATGGGGTTCGAAAGGAAGACCATCCTCCGGGATGTAACCGCCGCGCAGGCGTTATCAGCAAAGTCTTTGAAACTCGCCACCCCGTAGTCATCCAGAATCTCGGTCACGAACCCCTCTATCAAGAAATCGTAAAAGGAATTAAGAGGAGCGAAAAGATCCACCCTCCGATGCCCTGCATTCCTATCCTTGCTGATCGATTGCCCATCGGCGTCTTGACAATCAATTCCCTTTACGGACCCAGGGAAGAATTGACTGAAGACCTCCAAGTCCTCTCGATGCTTGCCGCCATCATCTCCCCGGTCATCAAGGATTTTCAAATCAGGAAGACCTACCCTCTTGCCAAACCCGATAGCCCAAAGTTAAAATTTTTGTTACTGGAGGAAAGCCTGGAGGGGAAGCTCACCGAGGTTCTGGACAAGCTTGCTCCCTATGCAGAAGCAAAGACGCATACAGGAATTTTCGACGATATCATCTCGGTAATTGAAAAGATCCTGATTAAATCTGCGCTGGAGAAGGTCGATTATGTTCAGGTCGCTGCGGCTCAACTCCTCGGAATCAACCGAAACACTCTCCATAAAAAAATGAAGGAACTGAAGATTAAACCCCGGTAACCTAAACCCGGAGTAGACGGAACCAAACAGGGATTTAAATACCAAAATCCAATTGTCAAATTCCAAATAATTTCCAGTCATCAAATGACCCAAATCCGAAACAAATGCGCTTAAATCATTCGCCCTGAACCATGCAAGGTTTACGCTCTCCCTGGTGCAGGGAAATTGGAATTTGGATATTGTTTGGGATTTGGTGCTTGTGATTTGGTGCTTGTGATGGTGCGTGAGTGAGATGATTGAATCTGAAAATACCTCAAGAATCGAAACCCTGTGCCGTCAGTGGGGAAGTTCTCTCTTTGGGGTAACCGACCTGCGTTCCTTCAAAAAGGGGGAGATGCTTCTTTCTCCTGATCTCATGGATCAGCATCCCTTTGCAATCTCCATCGGTTATCATCTCTCTGACGCCATCCTTGATGATATTGAAGACAGACCCACACCCCTCTATTTCCAGCATTACCAGAGGGTTAACATTCTTTTAGATACCCTTGGGCTTCTCCTGACCAGTACCATCCAAAACCTTGGATTCCAGTCCATACCCATTCCTGCTTCGCAGCTTGTGGACTGGGAAAAACAGAGGGGTCATCTCTCGCATAAGCACGTGGCACAGGCGGCAGGGATTGGATGGATCGGTCGGAACAATCTTCTCGTTCATCGAAAGTATGGAGCGAGGGTTCGGCTCCTGACCGTCCTTACCAATCTTCCCCTTCGCGTTAATTTTCCTTCAACAGAGGATTGCGGTTCGTGCCGCGCATGTATCACCGTCTGTCCGGCTGGAGCCATCAAGGAACGAAAAGAGGACTTCGTTCACCGCGGCTGTTATGAACAACTGAAGGTCTTTTCTAAAACGCTCCACTTCAGTCATCATATCTGTGGCGTCTGCATCAAGGCATGCCGAGGACAACAACAA
>DATIGG010000475.1:0-3424 GCA_035454825.1 Thermodesulfobacteriota bacterium
CATCAGATCCAGGGTTTCATGAAAATCTTCTTCTTCCTCACCGGGAAATCCAACAATCACATCTGCAGTGATGGCAATCGAGGGACACCCTCTCTTTAAGCCTTCAACCTTTTCAAGATAGGATCCGGTGCTGTAACTCCGGTGCATTCTATCGAGAATTCGATCCGATCCTGATTGGAAAGGCAGATGGATATGCTCGCAGAGGCTTTTCAATTCGGAGAAGACCCGGATGAGCCCATCCGAAAAGTCAGCGGGGTGTGAGGTCGTAAATCGGATCCGATCAATCCCATCAATTTGATCAATCCGGCGAAGAAGGCCCGGGAAGTCCAGATCTGCTGCCAACCCTTTTCCATAAGCATTCACATTCTGCCCGAGAAGGCAGACCTCCTTCACGTCTCGATCGGCCAGCTGTTTTATCTCTTCAAGAATCTCCTGACTGGGCCGGCTCTTCTCTCTCCCCCTCACATAAGGGACGATGCAGAAGGAACAGAATCGATTGCATCCCTGCATGATGGTGACATAGGACTTTACCTTTACTCCAGATTTCCCGGGAAGGGGTGTTTTCAGGTAACCTCCGCCCGAATCGAAACTCGTTTCGCAGATGCGATGACCGAAATCTTCCACCCGCCTGACCAGTTGCGGAAGGGAGGAGAGCGCATGGGTCCCAATGACAAGATCAAGATAGGGAATCCGGTCCAAAAGTCGCTCGCCTTCCTGCTGCGCCACACAACCTGCCACCCCGATGATCGTTCCTCCCTCCTCCTTGAATCGCTTAAACCTTCCCAGGGCGCTATAAACCTTGTGTTCCGGCTTTTCCCGGACGCTGCAGGTATTGATGAGGATGAGGTCAGCTTCCTTGGCTTCCTTTGTCTCCCGAAAAGAGCAATCCTGAAGAAGACGAAGCATCCTCTCGGAGTCATGTTCGTTCATTTGGCAGCCATAGGTTTCGATGTAAACCCGCTTTTCCACGAGCCTTTCCACTGTCAAAGTCTCCATTTTTTTAGGAGCGGGATGGAAGCATAGTCTGTTAGATCCAGGTGGAGCGGGGTGATTGAAATCGAATGATTGGATACGGCCTCAAAATCGGTATTTCCTCTCCGATCAAAGATGAGCTGCCCCCCTCCAATCCAGTAGTATTTCTTTCCCCGGGGATCTGTCTTTTCGATCACCGCACCTCCATTATGGACCCATCGGCCCTGTTGGGTAACCTTGTAAGACTTGATCTCCTTCTCATCGAGATTAGGAACATTGATGTTAAGAAGCGTGTCCTTAGGAAGCCCTTTTCTTAAGACGCATCTGGCCACCCTTACAGCAAATCGGGCACCCGGATGGAATTTAAAATGACTGCGGGCAACCAGGGAGATGGCAAGGGATGGAATGCCAAGAAGAGTCCCTTCGAACGCAGCGGAAACCGTTCCGGAATACGTAATGTCATCGCCGAGATTCCCCCCTTTGTTGATTCCCGAAACGATCAGGTTTGGCCGCTCAGAAAGAAGGGCGTTGACTCCCAGGTGAACGCAATCCGCAGGGGTCCCGTCGATGGCATAAAAATTTCTTCTTATCTTTTCAACACGGAGGGGACGGTGGAGGGTAAGCGAATGGGCAATGGCACTCTTTTCTCGATCGGGAGCTACAACGAAGACCTCTCCGACCTCGTCGAGGGCCTTTGCCAGAATGATAATCCCTTTGGAATAGATGCCATCATCATTGGTGACCAGAATCTTTGGACGTTCACCCATTATTCAGTGCAAGACGTTGAAGGCGAGAGGCTAAAACCTAATCCTTTTTCCTTAAACCCCAAGCCTCAAACCCGAAAAGAATGGTCGGGGCGAGAGGATTTGAACCTCCGACACCTGGCACCCCATGCCAGTGCGCTACCAGGCTGCGCTACGCCCCGGAACAATATTATCCTACTATATTATCATGATAAAAGTCCAGACTTTTCTCAAATAATCAGTGCAAAATATTCAATTAGCAATGGTCAATTAGCACTGAGACCCAGAACTGAAATTGATTTTGCAAACCATTGATAATGGGCCAATGGTAATTGATCATTGTCCAATGAGATTCTCAGTTACTTTCAATTCCGTTCCAGTTCATCGTTCTCGCCTAACTCATCGACTTCTTCGGTTTCCCTAAGGACTTGATTCTCTGTTTCTCGCTTTTGGCCTCTCGGGCAAAGACCAGAAGGGCACCTGAAAGAAAAATGATCAAAAGCAGAAGAACTGCCATAAACAAGACAAGCAGCATCAGAAAGGCCACCATCAAATTCGTCATGTGCGCTCCTGTTCAAAGTCCATATGGATCATCAATCGGGTGTTTTATTCAACGCTATTTCAACCTGGGCATGCTGAAGGCGAGATAAAAACCGAGGGCTTTATGCTTCCATGAAAAAGGTCATCGCATTACGCTGGAGAGGGCTCTTCCAGCATCTTCTGGATCCCTTTCAGTTCCTCCTGGATGGCGAAGAGTAACTCGCGTTCCTTGGCTTCGGTCTCTTTTTCAACCAGTCTTGACCTCGACTTTCGACTTTCCTCTCTTTCTATCTCTCGTATCTTTTTCTTTGCCCCTGCAATGGTGAACCCCTCTTCATAGAGGAGCTTCTTGATCTTCAAAATGAGATCCAGATCTTTTTTACGGTAAAGCCTTTGAAGGGAACCCGCCTTGTGTGGCTTGATGACACGAAACTCGGATTCCCAATAGCGTAGGACATGGGGCTTGAGCCCCGCCATTCGACTGACCTCTCCAATGCGATAATAGAGCCTCTCGGAAGAGATCTGAGCCACACGTTCCTGCCTTTTACTCAATCTGGACACATTTTTTCTCCGCTTTCGCCTGCCATCTCTCGTGGTCAGATCGGGTTAACGGGCTGCAGAGAGTCGGGCTAAAAAATTATGTCCCTTGACGGTTAAGGCTTGCCTTCAGGACCTGACTCGGTTTAAAGGTCAATATTCTCCTTGGGCTGATCTCGATGTCATTTCCTGTCTGGGGGTTCCGGCCTCGCCTGGCCCTCTTGTTCCGGATCACGAAGTTTCCAAATCCTGAGATTTTAATCTTATCCTCATGCCCAAGTGTGTCCTTAATGATGTCAAAGACCGACTCGACAATCTTGGATACCTCCTTCTTCGAAAACCCGACCTTCTCATAAATGTTCTCGATAATATCAACCTTTGTCATGGGCCCCTCCTTTCTTGGTATAATCCTCAGGTAAGGATTACGGATTATACCTGATTACTAAGATTATTTTAGATTACGGTGATTAAATCACTGTAATCTGTTTCCTAATCTTTGTAATCAGACATCCTGTTCTTTACTCTTCATAGAGGATGTCTTCCTGAGAAATCCCTATTGCCTTAGCTCTACTTTAAAGGTTTCCCTCAGGCGCGCGGTAACCTTTTCATGATACTGATTTACCTCCTCATCT
>DATIGG010000476.1:0-3169 GCA_035454825.1 Thermodesulfobacteriota bacterium
CCTTTGCGTGGGGCAAGGGGCTTCTCAAGATCTTTCCGTAGAGCATCCCCGGATAGGCAAGATCGTCCGTAAACCTGGCGTGGCCCGTGGCCTTATCGGCTGCGTCAACCATCGGCTCCCTCTTGCCAACGACATCAAGTCTATTCATCAAAACCTCCTTCGTCCAAACAAAGGGTTCAAGGATTTTGGGGGTCGAGGGGGCAAGTGTCTACAGACTGTCGCTCAAACCCACCGTTTGCCCTTCGACAAGCTCAGGGCGAACGGTGGTATATTGAATTCATTTGGCTTTTCCGTTCATGCTGAGCTTGTCGAAGTATAAGATGCGATTTGGGCAACAATCGGTCCACGCTTATCACTTGAACCCTGGAACCCTTGGCCCTTGAATCTTATTTGTTTTCTGATGCCGCCAAAATGGCTTCCACAATCTTTACATATCCGGTGCATCGGCAGAGGTTTCCTGAAATCGCGCTCCTCACTTCTTCCTCCGAAGGACGGGGATGTTCACCGAGAAAAGCCTTGGCAGTAAGAATCATCCCAGGGGTACAGAACCCACACTGGATAGCCCCTTTCTCGCTAAAGGCCTTCTGCAGAGGATGGAGGTCGGTGTTATGACGCAAACCCTCAATCGTCAAGACCTCTTTCCCCTGGGCATCGACTGCCAGGGTGAGGCAGGAGAGATTCGGTTTCCCATCGATGAGGACTGTGCATGCTCCGCAGGCTCCTAAGTCGCAGCCCCTTTTCGTCCCTGTTAACCCAATGTCCTCCCTCAGAACCTCGAGCAGGGTTTTGTGGATTTCCGTGAGGACCTCGTAGGTTTCACCATTGACATGAAGTTGAAGAATATGTTTCATAGAATCCCTTTCAACCCTGGTTTTCTCCGGAGTGACGTGAAAAAATAACCCAATCGATTCTTTCAAACCTTCCCTTTTCTAAAAGGGGTGAGAAATTCTCCTTCCTTTCACATTACTCTTTCCAGTGCTTGTTTCAAAAGGATTCCTGCCATCTTTCGTTTGTAGGCAGGGGAAACAGTGGAAGTACGCATAGGAGAAATTTCTCTGGTTACCTGCTTAGAAAGCTTTTCAATCAATGGCTCATCCAAGGTGACTCCTCTTAACAATCCCTCTGTCTCTGTTGCCTCCACAGGCCCCGGTCCTACTCCGCTAAAGATGATCTTTGCCCTCCTAATTTTTCCTTCTTTTTTGTCTACATTGAGTGCCAAGGATAGGATAGGAAATTCGATGGATTCTCTTAATCTCCATTTAAGGTAGAGGGTTTTTCCGACAAGAGATGGAATCTCAATTTCTTTCAGAATTTCTCCCCTTTTTAGAGCAAGAGGCTTCTTCCCGTTCTGGGTGTAAAGCTTCTTCAGAGAAATAGTCCGTTCTCCCTCTGGTCCAATGATGATGACCTGCACACCAAGAGCGATGAGCACAGGCGCTATATCTCCACAGTAGGCAGAATGGCACTGCCCTGATTTTGGAACGACATAGCAGACCTTGCCCCCTGCCTTGTGGCAGGGAGCCCTGGCACTTCTCCAGAATACAGACTGGTTATAGAATCGGCACCGATTTCCTTGGCAGAGGTTTCCTGCCAGAGTTCCCATCACTTGGTGACCATAAGCTCCAACTGCCCTGGCGGATTGGACCAGTGCAGGGTAAAGCTCCATCAGCAGGGGAGAAGAAATGAGGTCATGGAGCGTGGTTAATGCTCCAATCCTCAGGACACCTTTTCCCTCGGAAATATGACTCAACCTGGGGATGGCCTTGAGGTTAATGATCCTGGTGGGTTGAAGGAGCCGTTGCTTCATCAGGACAAGAAGGTCTGTCCCACCCGCAAGCAGGACAGACCCCTTTGTGTCGAGCGCAAGGGCTTTTGATGCTTCCTTAATTGTTTTTGGTTCCGTGTATTCGAATTTAGGAAGGCGCATCTATTCCCCCTAATTTAGAACGTTCTGTAAAATACAATCCTGACAAATTTTCTAAACAAAAGAATTATTAAGCAGGCACTTGCCGCTGTCAAGAAAAATTTTAGGAAAATTTTAGAATGGGCCTCGATTCACCTTCAGGAGGGTGAAAACTGGGGGTGGGGAAAAGTTTTGGATTATTTTATCGTCGATTTCACCACATCATTTGCGATGAATCCCTGACCCTGGACGATCTTTCCAACGGCAGCATCGACACCAAAGAGATCACTAATCCGTATCGCCCCCTTGAGCTTTCCAGTGGTCCAACCCAGAGAAAGGTTGGTCGTTGGGTGGATAATTTCTCTTCCAGGTTCAAAGATCTCGAGCGTGTCTCCGATTCGAAGACCCGATAATTTGCCTGCATTGATATAGAGGTTATCTCCTTCCAGTTTTGCGATGGAGGTTGACCATTCGAGAAGATCGAGATACCGGAGGAACCCCTCCAGGATTTCGTCAATACCGGAGTCGATCGCCTTTAAAACGGCCTTACCCCGGCTGTTTTCGCCCGTCTCTCTCGTGCCGAAGATCGGACTTCTTCCAATCAATGTCTTCAGTAAATTTCCGGTCGAGGCATCGATGAGTCGGACTTCAACCTTCGAGGTTGCAAAGGACACTTCCTCATCCGAACTTTCAGATTTCTTAGAAGACAGAAGACTCACATCGGTGACTGCCCCGAAGACAAAGGCCTGGACTCCCATGGACTGGTTAGCCCGTTTCATTGCCAGCGGATCTGAAAGAGAATTAAAATGGGCGCCCTCTTTTTTGAAGTGTTCCGAAACGATGTTTTCATCGAGAATAATCACCCTCTGGGTTGCATCCAGTTTGTCAGAAAGCTTTTTGGCTACGGCTTCCCCGATTTTTTCTTCCTTATAAGTTGTCTTATTCTCGAAATCCAAGACGACAATCTTTTTTCTATAACCCGTCTGGAAGAAGGGGAGGGATGAGCTGAAAGGTCTTGTTGGAAGAGAGGCAACCCTGGGTTCTTGCTCTCTCTCTATTTTGGGGGGAGGTGTTTGTGTGGAAGGTTTTTTGGAGGTTGCCGCGGTTTCTGCCTTTGGAGGATTGACGCCCTTCACTTGCTCCATGCCTTCGATGGAGACCGTTTTCCCTGTGGCAGTCTTTTCAGGCTGCTTTTCTTTCTTCTTCCCAATAATCGGTAGGTTGGAGCAGGCATTCAAAGAAAATAGAAGGCCGATCATCAGGATA
>DATIGG010000477.1:0-5496 GCA_035454825.1 Thermodesulfobacteriota bacterium
AGAGGAGAATATCTTTAAACTCAGGCGAACCATCTCTTACGTATCGAATCACCCCGCTCTTATCAATGATCACTGTCCGTCTTCCGAATATGGGTTGTCCCTCTGGCTGGATACGGAAGTAGGCTCCCAGGAACCCTGTCACATTCGAAAGAAGGGGAAAGGTCAAATCCAGACTTTTTGCCCAGTATTTTAATGTGATCACATCATCCCGACTGACGCCCAGGACCCGGGCGTTGAAGCGCTCATAGAGGTAAAGGTTCCTCTGATGGCCCTCCATCTCGCCCGTTCAGATGGGGGTGTAGGCTGCCGGGAAAAAGGTGATGATCAAATGATGCTTCCCGTAATACTCGTCCGCATAATTGACAGTCCGGTCATGTGTGGAAGGCAAAGTGAAATTCAACGTCTCCTTGCCGACCAGATCCGGGATTTTCTGGGCTTCTACCATCGACAGGGGAAGAAGCAACAGAATGAACAGAAACAACCATGTTACCAGCAGCTTGTTTCTCATAATGACCTCCTTTCATTCGATTTTGTTCAGTCAAAATAATCTTCCCTCTTCTTGGGGGAGAGGGATATTGTTTATTATTTTAATACACTCCCGCTCAAATTAAAACTTATCATTTGATTTTCAGTCCTTCCGAATTTAGCGTGGGTTATACTGCCCTTCTCCCGTTCGCCCTGAACCTGTGGTTCGACTGGGCTCACCACGCTCGGTTAACCGTTCGTCCTGAGCTTGTCGAAGGACGAAGGCCATTTTCCACGGGCTAAACGACATACCTCGGCCCAATCGCCTCGTATCATTGCTTCCTTCTTCTTCCGACTCCATCCTTTGATTTGCCGTTCGCGGCCTAACGCCTCCTCACGAGTTGAAAATTCATCGGCAAACACTAATGTCACAGGCAACCTTGTAGAAGTGTAGCCTTTTATCTCGCCTGTCTGATGTTCGACCATCCGCTTTTCAAGATTATCGGTGTGCCCTGCCCCCCTTGCCCTTCGACAAGCTCAGGGCGAACGGAATCTGAACCAAATATCAGCCAATATAAAGGTTTGAAAATTCACCCTTCTTACCCTTCCTAAACCCGAAAGGACCTATTTTTGTTCTTGCCTCTGACAGATTACAGCCAACTCCTATAGATGGACCCCCGGGCAAGCTCGTGGGACCTCCTCAACCCTGCATCATAAACTCATTTTATTCAATTTCCATTGGGTTGTAAAGTTCTAAGTTTAAATGTATAATGCGAAAATTCAAAGAAGATATACCATAGAGAAGTAATGAAACAGTTCCTTATTGGCTTTCTTATTTTTTTACTTATTCCTTGCCCATCTTTTACAGGCGAAAAACAGCCTGTGAAGCCCTCACCCAAAGATAAGTGCCCTGTCTGTGGAATGTTTGTTGCGAAATACCCTGACTTTCTTGCAGAGATCTTATTCAGGGATGGGTCTTCTGTCTTTTTCGACGGGACGAAGGACATGTTTAAATATTATTTCCAACTTGAAAAATACCATCCCTCTCGAAAACAATCGGACATCGATTCAATCTATGTCACTGATTATTACAATTTGAACTTGATTGATGGCCATCCCGCCTTTTATGTTACTGGGAGTGATATCTATGGTCCCATGGGCAGGGAACTCATCCCTTTTGCCAGGGAGGCAGATGCAACGGAGTTCATGAAGGACCATAAAGGGAAATTGTTGCTAAGGTTCAAGGAGGTTACCTTCGAAGTCGTGAAAGGCCTCGATTGATGTCAACCAGAAGATCCACCCTTTTTTTATTTTGCCTAATGATTCAGGGATTGCTCTTGGGTCTCATGTTTGCTCATGCCTCTTACCAAGAGAAGGCAGAAGGACCGTTTCTCAGGGAAAAGAGTGAAATGGTAAAAAGACTTGGACTTTCCGACCTCTGCCTTTTTACAGAGGCAAATTATACCCGTCATTTATCTCAGGCCGATTTGCATACCCCCTTTCAGGACCATCCCTTCTCCTTGGAACACTTTCCTTCCGGTTCCATCCTCATGCCTCCCCAGATCATGAAGAGGATGAATGTCAAACTGGATTGAGCGCCAGAAAAACATCCTCGATTTTACGCTTTCCTCACTTTTAAGAAGGAAGTGGAAGAATATCGCATTGGTGTTTGTCTACACCCTCATCGTATTCATGCTGGCTTCTGTCATGTTTCTTACCTATTCGATCAAAAAGGAGGCATCGGTTCTTCTAAAAGATGCTCCGGAGGTGATCGTCCAGAGGATTTCTGCAGGGAGGCACGATCCTATCCCCATCAGCTATATCGACTCTATTAAAGAGATCCGGGGAGTACAGTCCGTAAGAGGCCGACTTTGGGGATATTATTATGACCCAATTGTCGGAGCCAATTATACCCTGATTGTACCTGAAAATTCACAACTCGAAAGTGGCAGTATCGAGATCGGCCAGGGGATCTCGAGAACTCGATGGGTCTTCAAAGGAGACACGATAGAATTTAGATCCCATGATGGAAAGCTTCTTGAATTGGAAATAAGAAATATTCTTTCCCCGGAATCTGAGTTGGTCTCTTCTGACCTCATCGTGATTTCCGAGGAGGATTTCCGAAAAGTCTTTGGTGGATCAAAAGATTATGCAACGGACCTCGTTCTCCGTGTCAAAAACCCGAGAGAACTCTCAACGATTGCTCTGAAAATTGCTGAACGGCTTCCCGACACAAGGCTGATCCTGAGGGAAGAGATCCTGAGAACCTATGAGGCGGTCTTTAACTGGCGGGGAGGGATCATGATTCTCATTCTCACAGGAGCGATGCTGGCTTTTATCATCCTTGCCTGGGACAAGGCATCGGGCTTAAGCCTTGAAGAGAGAAAGGAGATAGGAATCCTCAAAGCAATCGGATGGGAGACCTCTGATGTGATCCTGATGAAGTTCTGGGAAGGGATGGTCGTCTCCCTCTCCTCTTTTCTTTCTGGAATCGTGCTGGCTTATGTTCATGTGTTCTTTGCCTCTGCCACCCTTTTTGAACCTGTCCTGAAAGGGTGGGCTGTCCTTTACCCCCAATTCAGGCTTATTCCCTTTGTCGATGCCTCCCAGGTGGCGGCCTTATTCTTCCTCACCGTGGTCCCCTATACCGTGGCCACCATCATTCCTTCCTGGAGGGCAGCAACGGTCGACCCTGATTCGGTGATGAGAACATGAAGACAGTGTGAGTGGCAGTGTGAGTGTGAGTCAACAAAATACGAGAGGAAAACGAAGAAAATGGAAAAGATAACGAGCGTTGAAGATCTTACAGTTTTTAAGAGAGCCCACGCGAGGGTTTATATACTTTCACACACACTCACACTGACACTGTCTTTATTATGATAGGATCGAGGAAGAAAGCGGATGATCTTCCATCCCCTCATCATCGCCCTCTATACCGCCTCCCTCCTGACGAGCTTCATGGTCCTGTATTCGTCTTGTTTCGGGGTACAGATTTTAAGAAAATGGGACCTGCAAAGCGGAAGTGAACTCCAGTTGAGCCTTGAGAGAAAGACCTATCTCATCTCAACCCTCCTTGCCTATCTCTTTGGCTCCCAGCTCCTCTCCCTTTTTCTCTACATCTTCACCGCAGATCGTTTGCATGCCTTCTTTGTAGGGGCCATGTGCGCTGCAGGATCCCTTTATGTGAATAGCTTCGGTTATCCAACCCTCATCCTCAAGATCATCAATTTCTTATTTGCAGGGCTCTGGCTCATCCTGAACTATGTCGACAACAAAGGATACGACTATCCTTTAATTAAGAAGAAATATACCTTTCTCATTTTTAGCGCCCCGTTGATTCTTGCTGAGATGATCTTGCAGGCAAACTATTTTCTCGGCCTCAAACCCGATATCATCACCTCGTGTTGCGGAAGCCTTTTCAGTGCCACAGGCAATGGGTTGGCCTCGGAGCTCTCCGCGCTTCCGAGCATCCCGATGAAGATCGGGTTCTATATCAGTATATTTCTTACCGTGGTTTCAGGTCTCTATTTTTATTGGAGGGGCCGGGGAGGTTACCTCTTCTCATTGACGAGTGGAGTGACCTTTGTCATTTCCATCTTATCTATCCTCTCATTTATTTCCCTTTATTTCTATGAGCTGCCAACCCATAACTGTCCATTCTGTATCCTGCAGTCAGAATATGGGTACGTTGGCTACCCTCTCTATCTTACACTGCTCGGAGGGACCCTGTCAGGGATGGGGGTAGGGATCTTGTTACCCTTCAGAAATGCCAAAAGCCTGTCGGAGGTTATCCCTTCCGTTCAACGAAGGCTTGTCCTTGTATCCCTCATTTCATTTTTGATCTTTACAGCCATCGTCACAGCCAGAATGGTGTTTTCGGGCTTTATCCTCGAAGGGTATTAATTGGGTAGTGTCAGTGTGAGTGTGAGTGTCAGTAAGGACATGAAAACATAAGAATTCGTAATACTTTCGCAGCTTGAAAGAGTGGATCACGCCCTACAAGTTCGTTAAAACAAATGATGCATTTGCATTAGTGACAGTATTAGTGTCAGGGATTGATACCCACACTCACATTGACACTAACACTATTTTACACTGACACTATTTCGCGGGTTCCATCTTACCTAGGTAGGTTTTCCCATCAATCTTTTCAATGAACAAGTATTCTGCCGCACGAACGATACGCCCCTCGATGGTTACTATCCTGCCACTTTTATACAACTCTTCCAATACCTTGGGGTTCTCGTTCACGATGATGTACTCTCTGGCAGGTACCTCACCTAGCACAAAATAGCCACCAAGGTTCTTCATAAAATCAATCTTCCCCTTTATTGTGATCGGAGACCCTTCCGGTTTTGTACCCCCCTGACTCTGGACCGAGCGCTGGGCACAACCAAAAATCACACATATGGCGATAACTAACACAGACAGAACGATTCGCTTCGGCTTTAAGTTGTCCATTTCTTTTCCTCCTTAAGTTAGTGTGAGTGTGAGTGTCAGTAACACTGACATTTTTTTCTCTTAGATAATCCTTAATGAGGGAACATCACTCCTGCTTATCGCAGGCAGGCGCAAACGGTCTCCCTCCCCAAACTCGCACTCACACTCACACTAACACTATTTTCACGCTAACACTATTTTCTTCTTTACTTCAAAGTTCCATTTCCAGATCTGGTAGATCGCTGGATAAACCAATAACTCCAACAAAAATGAGGTGAAGATTCCTCCGATCATGGGCGCTGCAATCCTCTTCATGACATCAGCCCCTGCGCCAATGGACCACATGATTGGAATAAGCCCAAGAAATGTGGTGGCCACAGTCATGAACTTGGGCCGCAGACGCCTGACCGCCCCGTAGCGAATCGCTTCCTGGAGGTCGGCCAGGCTCCTGAGCCGTCCTTCCTTCTTTGCCTGCTCATAGGCGAGATCGAGATAAAGAAGCATGAAGACCCCGGTTTCTGCATCCACGCCAAGCAGGGCGATCAGTCCGACCCAGACCCCGATGCTCATATTGTATCCGAGCAGGTAGAG